>FR901932.1 GCA_000438255.1 Clostridium sp. CAG:389 | reverse complement strand
ATAATTTTTTTGAAGCAGGAAAAAAAGAACGGAAAAAAGGAACGGGAAGATAGAAGGAGCAAAAGAGAAAAGTATACAAATAGCAAAGGAAATGATAAATAAAGAATTATCCATTGACTTAATATGTGAAATTACAAAATTAACAAAAGAAGAAGTAAATCAAATAATAAAGAAAAATTAATATTTAAAAGTACAAATATGATGTAGTATTAAATACACAACATATTTGTATTTTTTGTTAAACAAAAAATTAACAATTATTATTGAAAAAAACAAAGAAAACAATTATAATAAAATAGACAAAAGAAAAGAAAGGGTAAAAACTAAAAATGCCTTGGAAAGGAAAAAATATGAAAAAGAAACAAATAATAATCATAGCATTAATAATAATTATAGCGATAGCAATATCAGCAACACTAATAGTAAACAAAATACAAAAAGAAAACAGAAAATATGAAATAGCACAAATAACAGAATACAAATATTTTGTAGTAAAAGAAAATGAAAAATATGGAGTAATAAATACCAAAGGCGAAAAAATTATAGAAACACAATATGATGATGTAAAAATACCAAATCCAGAAAAAGCAGTATTCATATGCTATGAAAACGAAAACACAAAAGTATTAAACGAAAAAGGCGAAGAAATATATACACAATATCAAGACATACAACCACTAAGATTTAAAAACATATTAAGTGATTTAATGTATGAAAAAACAACACTAAAATATAGCAAAGACGGAAAATATGGAATAATAGATATAGACGGAAAAAAGATAACAAATGCAATATATGATGAAATAGAAACACTTCAATTTAAAGAAGGAGAATTATTAGTAAAAAAAGACGGAAAATATGGAGTAATAAATATCAAAGGAACAACACTAGTAAAAACAGAATATGATGGAATAGAAAGTGACAGATATTATTATGAAGAGAACGGATACAAAAATGCAGGATATATTGTAAGTGAAACAACAGATGAAGGATATAGATATGGATATGTAAATATAGAAGGAAAACAAACAATTGATAACAAATATAATGATTTATATAGAATAATAGAAATAAACGACAAAAATATTTATATCATATGTGCAGAAAATGGAAAATATGGATTACTAAAAAATGGAAAAAAAGTTATAAACAATGAGTATCAATCACTATTATACAATGAAAGCACAAACACAATAATAGCTCTAAAAGGAAAAAATTATGGAGTTATTTCAATGGAAGGAAAAACAATAGTACCATTTGAATATAAACAAATAGATACATCAGGCGATTATATATATGCAACATCAGATGAAACAACTAAAATATTTGATGCAAACGGAAAAGAAACAAATATGGACTCAAATATGGCAATAATAAATACCAATAATGAAAATTACAAAATATATATTAATACAGCAGATGGAAAAACAGTATATACAGTATATAAAAATGGCAAAGCAATAACAAAAAATGATTATATCTATATAGAATATTTACAAGATAATTATTTTACAGCATGTGATAAAAACGGAAAATTAGGTGTAATAGATGATGAAGAAAACACAAAAATAGAATTTAAATATAATTCAATACAAAAAATCGAAGGAACAAACTTAATACAAACTATAAGAAATGACACAGATACAATAGACATATATTCAAAAGATATGAACAAAATAACTGGACTAGAAAATGGAAAAACAGAAGAACATACAGAATATTTTAAACTATATAATAACAATGAAATTAAATATATTTCAAAAGAAGGAAAAATACTAAGAAATACAGAACTATTTAAAGACAACAAAATATTTGCAGATACAGATGGATCAAACTGGGGATTTGTAGATAAAGATGGAAATAAAGTTGTTGATTATAACTATGATGAAGTAACAGAAGTTAATAAATATGGTTTTGCAGGAATTAAACAAAATGGACGTTGGGGAATTGTAGATGAAAATGGAAAAATTATTGTAAATCCTAAATACAAATTAAATGATATTGAACCAATATTTATTGGAGAATATTATCAAGTTATATATGGAAATGGAGAAATATATTATACTAAATAAAATGGAACAGATGTAGAATCTGTTCTTTTTTTGAATTGTAATGTAACCAAAAAATGTTTAAAAACATAAAAAATAGTAAACAATTAAAATAATAAATCTTAATAATTTATAACATTTAAGAAAGGAACGTAAGATATGAAAATCGGATTAGCTTTATCAGGAGGAGGAATAAGAGGAATAGCACATGCAGGAGTCTTAAAGGCACTAGAAGAAAACAACATACAAATAAGTGCAATAGGAGGTACAAGTTCAGGAAGTATAATAGCGACACTATATGCAATGGGATATTCACCATATTATATTTACATACTATTTAAAAAATATGTAAAAGACTTAGTAAATCAAAATTCAATAGCAAAAGTAACAAATATAGGAAGTTTTATGACAAATAAAAAAAGTAACTTTCAAGGATTTTATTCAGGAGAAGAAATAGAGACAGTTTTTAATAATGTGGCACTAAGAAAAGGAATAAAATCAATATCAGATATCAAAATGCCAATTGTAATACCAACAGTAGATGTTCAAAACTCAAAAAAATATATAATAACAAATCACATACCTGAACGACCAAGTAGAAATACAGAGTATATTAACAATATATCAATAGGAAAAGCAATAAGAGCAAGTAGCAGCTTTCCAGTAGTATTTAGTCCATGTGAATTTAATAATCATAAATTTTTAGATGGCGGAATCCTCGATAACTTTCCAACAATAGAAGTAAAAAAACAAGGTGTAGATAAAATAATAACAGTAAATTTTAAAGCAGATGACATAGATGAAAGTAGTAATATAATGGATATAGTAATGAGAACAATTGATATTATGGGAAATAAAATATCAGAAGAAAATATCAGTAATAGTGATATGTTGCTAACAATACAAACCGATAAAACTGGATTATTAGAAACGGAAAAATTAGATGATTGCTATAAATATGGATATAGGCAAACTATTGAAAATATGGACAAAATAAAAGAAATAATGGACAATTAAAAGATACGCTTCGGAGTTCTATAATATATATAAATATTATAAAAACAGTGAATTGTAACAATAAAAAATCAAATGGAATATAATATACAAAATTATAGATTTAATCAAAAGGAAAAGAGGAAATTATGGAAGTTAGATATTTTGACAATAGTGCAACAACAAGAATAAAAGAAGAAGTATTAAATGAAATGTTTCCGTATCTAAGTAAAGAATATGGAAATCCATCATCTTTATACAGTATAGGCAGAAGTGCAAAAAGAGCAATAGAAGAAGCAAGAAGAAGAGTAGCATCATTAATAAATTGTAAGCCAGAAGAAATATATTTCACAAGTTGTGGTTCTGAAAGTGACAATACAGCACTAAAAGGAATCGCATACTCAAATAAGAACAAAGGAAAACACATAATAACATCAAAAATAGAGCACCCTGCAATATTGCACAGTTGCCAAAATTTAGAAAATAAAGGATTTGAAGTAACATATCTGGACGTAGACAAAAATGGATTTGTAAATCTGCAATCATTAGAAAATTCAATAAGATCAGATACAATTCTAATAAGTATAATGTTTGCAAACAATGAAATTGGAACAATAGAACCAATTGAAGAAATAGCAAAAATTGCACACAAAAATGGAATAATATTTCATACAGATGCAGTACAGGCATGTGGAAATATACCAATAGATGTACAAAAAATGGATATAGATATGTTATCACTATCAGGTCATAAAATATATGCACCAAAAGGAATAGGGGCACTGTATGTAAAAAAAGGAATAGAATTTGAACGTTTTATGGACGGTGGACACCAAGAAAAAAATAAAAGGTCTGGAACAGAAAATGTTGCAGAAATAGTAGCATTAGGAAAAGCTTGTCAAATAGCAGAAAAAAATATGGAAGAATATCAAAATAAATTACGCACATTAAGAAATTATTGTCTAGAAGAAATGAAAAAAAGTTTTTCCAATATCCATATAAATGGAACAATGGAAAAACGATTACCAGGAAATATTAATGTAAGTTTTGAAGGTCAAAACTCAACAGAACTATTATACCAATTAGATGAAATGAGCATTTGTGCATCCGGAGGCTCTGCCTGTTCATCAGGAGATAATAGCCCATCACATGTTTTAACAGCAATTGGATTGCCAAGTGATTTGGCAAAAAGTGCAATTCGTTTTACATTTGGAGATTTTAACACAAAAGATGATGTTGATTATTTAATTGCAGCAATTGCACATTTAATACCATCAACAGCAGCAGACATTATGCCACCAGCATAACCAGCACCCTCACCACAAGGATAAACACCGTGAATATTAGAAACTAAATTTTCATCTCTTAAAATTCTTACAGGAGAAGAACTACGAGTTTCCATACCAGTTAAAATACTATCAGGATTTGCAAAACCATGTAATCTAGTATCAAAAAATTTAATACCATCCTTTAAAGTTTGAGAGACAAATGAAGGCATAATATCATTTAAATTAGCCAAAGTATAACCAGGCTTATAAGAAGGCTTAACAGTACCTATAAAGGTACTTTTTATATTATTATCAAAGTCTTCAAATCTTTGTACAGGTGCAAAATAATTTGAACCACCAAGAACAAAAGCTTTTTCTTCTAAATCTTTTTGAAAATCAACACCAGATAAAGGATTTTTGGCATCTTTAAAGTCTTGTGGAGTAACATTAACTAAAACAGCAGAATTTGCATTTTTACCATTACGAGCAAAATAGCTCATACCATTTGTTACAATAGTATTCTTTTCACTTGAAGAAGGCATAACAGTACCACCTGGACACATACAAAAAGTATAACAAGAACGACCAAAAGGTGCATGATATGCAAGTTTGTAATCTGCTGATGGTAATTTTAATTTTGTAATAGAACCATATTGAGCTTTATTTATTTCACTTTGCAAGTGTTCAATTCTAACGCCAACAGAAAAATTTTTAGGTTCTAACAAAAGACCTTTTTCATAAACCTTTTTAAAAGTATCTCTTGAACTATGACCAATTGCTAAAATAACAACATTTGCGTAAAGTTTTTCAGTGGTATCAGTATCTAAGTGGTGAACAATAACATTTGAAACTGAATTATTAGTTGTTTCTAAATCAATAAATTTTGTATTAAAAAAGAAAGTTCCACCTTGTGAAATAATGTAATTTCTCATGTTTTTAATAATATTTATTAAATTATCAGTACCAATATGTGGTTTAGTTAAATATAGAATTTGTTCAGGAGCACCAAATTTTACGAATTCCTCTAAAACTGTTTTACAATATGGCGAATTTATGCCAGAAGTAAGCTTACCGTCAGAAAAAGTACCAGCACCGCCTTCACCAAATTGGACATTTGAATTAGTATTTAAAATGCCAGCATTTATAAAATTGTCGACTGATTTTTTTCTTTCTTCAACTTGCTGACCTTGTTCTATAACAATTGGTTTATAGCCATATTTAATAAAAGTTAAAGCTGCGAATAAACCACTTGGACCAGCTCCTATTATTATAGGTCTAACGGATTTGTTTAGGTTTAATTCTATTTGAGGTTGCTCTAAATTTTTTATTAAAGAGACGTCTTTATATTTTAATAACTTTTCTTCATTTTTTGTACATATATCAATAGAGTATGAATAGTGTACATCTTCTTTCTTTCTTGCGTCTATTGATTTTTTTGATATGTGCCATTCTATTATGTTTTCTTTTTGTATTTTGTATTTTGTAATGACAGATTGTAAAAGCTCTTCGCCAGATATGTCTTTATATATTTTGATATTGTTTATTCTTATCATATTTTCTCCTCGATTTATTTTTTTATATTATATAATTTTATTTTTATAAAGTAAAGGAGCTGCGTAAAAAAACGCAGCTCTTATCTCGGAAATTTAAAATTCTACTAGTATGTTTCCAACATTATCGGAAACGCATGCATGCTCCAGAATTATGATCATTTCATACCCTAGAGGTAAAAATGATGTTTCTATACCGTTAGCAAATAAGATGTTCTCAATAAGAGCATCTCTGTGATTGTATGTAGATAATCTCATGGAACCGTCATGGGATAAAGAATTTTTTATCGCTTTTTTTAGCTCCTTACGGATTTTCTCCAACTTACACGATGGGATGTTTTTGTGCTCTTCCGCGATTTTTTCGACCCACCAATTGGCGGCTTCGCTATATAACTTTAAATTTTCTTCCATAATGCTTTTCCTCCTATGATGCATTTTATAGTAGTTCAATTATATCATAATATAATCAAAAAAGCAAATTATGTAAAACTCAAACATAAACAATATAGACAAAAACTAAAATAAATGATAATATTAAATTGAAATTTATATGAAAGGGCTGAAAAAATAACATGAGAAAACAAATTATAATTGCTTCTGGTAACAAAGGAAAAATAAAAGAAGCACAAGAAATATTAAACAATTATGACATAATTCCTATGAACGAAATCGGAATCAATATAGATGTAGAAGAAGACCAAAACACATTTGAAGGAAATGCAAGAAAAAAAGCAGAAACAATAGCAAAAGAACTAGAAGGAAAAATGTGTTTAGCAGACGACTCAGGAATTCAAATTGAATATTTAGACGGATTTCCAGGAGTATTCACAAAAAGATGGCATAAAGGAACAGATAGAGAAAGAAATGAAGCTTTAATAGAAAAAATAAAAGGAGTGCCACATGAAAAAAGAAAAATAACATTTACAACCGCAATGGCACTTTCTGATGGTAAAAAAACAATAACAGCAGTTGCTGATATTCAAGGGTATGTTGCAGAAGAGCCAAGAGGAGATAATGGATTTGGATTTGATGAAATTTTCGAATTAGAAGATGGTAGAACATTAGCAGAACTTTCAGCAGATGAAAAAAATGAAATTAGCGCAAGAAAAAAGGCACTAGAAAATTTAAAAGAAAAATCAAAAAATATGGAACTTGACACATAAAAAACACAAGAATAAAATTCACTTTTTACGTAAACAAATCATAATATATAGCAAATAAACAATGATTTGTAAAAATAAAAAAAGTGAATTTTTTATTTTTACAATAAGCGGAACGAACCAAGAATTGTCATCAAAAATTTTAAAAAAATTTTGAATGACGATGAGCGAAACCGCCCCAAATTTGTCATCAAAAATTTTAAAAAAATTTTGGATGACGATGAGCGGAACGAAGTGACGCGAAAGGAGAAGAAAAATGTCAAGTTACATAATTGAAGGAGGCCAAAAGCTAGAAGGCACAGTAAAAATATCAGGCTCAAAAAACTCATCATTACCAATAATAGCAGCAACAATATTAAATGCAGGAAAAACAACACTATATAATGTACCAAACATACAAGACACTCAAATGATGTACAAAATACTAGAAACACTAGGAGGAAAAATAGAAAAGAAAAACGGAAAAGTAAAAATAGACACATCAAAAATAGAAAAATTCGAAATACCACCAGAATTAATGCACAAAATGAGATCATCAGTAATACTAGCAGGAGCATTACTTGGAAGATACAAAAAAGCAATCTTTTCATATCCAGGAGGATGTGACATAGGATCAAGACCAATAGATTTACACCTAAAAAGCTTTGAAAAACTAGGAATAGAAGTAAACCAAAACCATGGAAACATAGAATGCAAAGCAGAAAAAATAAAAGGAGAGAAAATAGACCTAGACTTTCCAAGTGTAGGAGCAACAGAAAACGCAATACTAGCAAGTGTATTAGCAAGTGGAACAACAACAATCACAAATGCAGCAAGAGAACCAGAAATAATAGACCTACAAAACTTTTTAAACAAAATGGGAGCAAAAATAGAAGGAGCAGGAACAGATAAAATACAAATAGAAGGAGTAAAAACACTAAAAGACATCAGTTATAACATAATGCCAGACAGAATAGAAGCGGGTTCATTCTTATGTTTCACAGCAGCAACAAAAGGAAATGTAATATTAGAAAATGTAAATCCAACACACATAACACCAATAATAAACAAACTAGAAGAAGCAGAATGCAAAATAGAAATAAATAGAAATAAAATCAAAATATTAGCACCAAAAAAACTAAAAGCAATAGACATAAAGACAATGCCATATCCAGGATTTCCAACAGATATGCAATCAGTATTTGCAGCAATGCTAACAACAGCAAAAGGAACATCAATAATAGTAGAAAACATATTTGAAAACAGATATAAATACACACAAGAATTAAACAAAATGGGAGCTAAAATTACAGTAGAAGGAAAAAGTGCAGTAATAAGAGGAACTAGAAGACTATATGGAGCAAATGTAAAAGCAACAGATTTAAGAGGGGGAGCATCATTAGTACTAGCGGGATTAATCGCAAAAGGAACAACACAAATTGAAAATATTGAATATATTCTAAGAGGATACGAAAAACTAGATTATAAATTAAGAGATTTGGGAGCAAAAATAAATATTAATACTTAAAAATAGTTATAATTTACAGTTTATATAATTTTATAAAAAAGGTTGTATATTAATTTTATTAAAATATTATATATACAATCTTAAATTTTAATTATAAAACTGTGAACTGTAACACAAAATTATAACAATATATGAATTTTTTGTAAAAACTATGGAAATATAGTTTTTTTTTTGATACAATACATACTAGATTTTTTGGAGGTGAAAACATTGACAAAACAACAAAGAAAACAAATTGATGATCTATACATTTACTCAAACAATATGGCAGACAAAGAAAAAGAAGAAAAAAAGAAAGCAAAAGAAAGAGAAAAAAGAATAAAACAAAGAAAAAACGAACAAAAAGACCAATTTGACTTTGACACAGAAACAGTAATAGGAATGACAAACAAAAACAACCAAAAAATAAAACAAAAAAATCAAGAAAAAATAACAAAAAAACAAGCCAAAATATTAAAAAAGAAAAAGAAGATAAAAAGAATTATAAAAACAATTATATTACTAGCACTAATAATAGGCGGATTTTGTTTTGCACTAATTTCACCAATATTTAATGTAACAGAAATAAATGTTACAGGAAATGAACAAATATCATCAGACACAATAATTAGTTTATCACAACTAGAAATAGGACAAAACCTATTCAGATTTAACAGAATAAAAGTAAGCAATGAAATTAAAACAAATGCATATATAGAAAATGTAAAAATACAAAGAAAAATACCAAATAAAATAGAAATTACAATAGAAGAAAGAAAAAGAGACTATAATGTAGAATTTTTAAATGGATATGCCTACATAAACAATCAAGGATACATATTAGAAATAGCAGAACAAAAACTAGAATTGCCAGTAATAAAAGGAATATCAACACCACAAGAACAAATTGTGGAAGGAAATAGATTAGATGATGAAGATTTAGAAAAACTAGAAACAGTTATACAAATAATGAATATATGCAAAAACTATGATTTAGATACAAAAATATCTAGTATAGATATAACAAATAAAAGTAATTACATAATAAATATGGATGAAGAAAAGAAAACAATACAATTAGGAAATGATAGCAATTTAAGAAATAAGATATTATATGTACCAGCAATTTTAACAGAAAACAAAGAAAAAGAAGGAACTATATATTTGAATGGAGATATAAACGGAGATTTTAAACCTAGATTTAGAGAAAAGGTATAAAGGAGAGAATGAAAAATGACTAATAAAAAAGCAATTGCTTTGGTTTTAGGAATTATGTGTTTTGCACTAACAACGGGAATTTGCATACAAATAAAAACAGTAAAAAGTACGAATTCAGCATCAAGCCAAAATTACGAAGAAAACAATTTAAGAGCAGAAGTACTAAAATACAAAGAAAAATATGACAACTTATTAAAAGAAACTGAAAAAGTTGATGCACAATTACAAGAACAAATTGAAAGTGCAACAAAAAATAATTCAGAGCTAGAAGAAGCAAAAAATCAAATAAATGAAGGAAACAAAACAATAGGATTAGCAGAAGTAACTGGACCAGGAGTAATAATAACAGTTGCAGATAGTGAGATAGATTCAAATTCTGTTGTAGACGCAACTGATTTTATAATACATGATACAGATATATTAAAAATAGTTAATGAATTAAAAAATGCAGGAGCAGAAGCAATATCAATAAATAATCAAAGAGTGATTTTGACAACACCTATAATTTGTGGTGGAAATATAATAAACATCAATGGAGAAAGAATAGGTTCACCATTTGAAATTAAAGCAATAGGTTCACCAGAAGCGCTAGCTAATTTATCAAGACCAGGAGGATGGCTAAGTAAATTAGAAAAAAGAGGAATAAAAGTAAGTGCAATAAAAAAATCAAATTCTATAACAATACCAAAATATTCAGGAGTATTAAACTTTAAATATATAACTAATATTAGTAAATAGTCCAGAAAGGAATAGAAAATATGAAGAAAGGCAAAATAACAGTATGTATAACAATTGCAATAGCATGTTTTGCACTAGCAATAGTAATGTCAATGCAATTTAAAGTTGTAAAAGAAACAGATATTACATCAATAGAGACAATGAGAGAAGAAGAACTAAGAACAGAACTTGCTAACTGGAAAAAGATGTATAAAGAAGCACAAGAACAATACAATGAAAAAACAGCCAAATTAGCAGAATATAAAGAAAAAGAACAATCAGAAGAAGAATCTTCAAAATTAATAGAAAAAGAATTAGAACAGACTAATATGTATTTAGGAAAAACAGATGTTGAAGGACAAGGAATAACAATAACAATAAAAGATATAGACAACGAAAATTTGAGTGAAGATGAACAAGTTGAACCACTTTCATCAGAAGATATATTAGTAATTATAGATTATTTAAAATTAGCAGGAGCAGAAGCAATATCGGTAAATGAACAAAGAATAATTAATATGTCAGACATTGTTGATATTGGAAGCAATCCAATAATAGTAGTGAATCAACAAAGAATATTTTCACCATATATAATTAAAGCAATAGGAGATCCAACAAAACTAGAAAGTACATTATTAGGAAATGGTGGATATGTAGAAATATTAAGAAACTTTGGATTTAAGATAGAAATAGAAAAATCAAAAGTAAGTATACCTAAATATAGTAAAGATATAACAAACAAATATATCCAATAAAATATGAAAGGAAAATGATAAAATGATTATTTTTTTAGTTATGATAATAGCATGTGTATTAGGAATTGCAGTAGGATTAAATGCACCAATAATATCATATACATATTCTAGTTATTTAGCAATTGCAATAATAGCAGCGCTAGACTCAGTATTTGGAGGGGTAGCATCTGTAATAAACAAAAAATTTGATATGAAAATCTTTATTTCAGGATTTTTCGGAAATGCAATTCTTGCAATATTACTAACAGTATTAGGAGAAAAATTAAATATTGATATATATTTAGCTGCAATTGTTGTATTTGTAGGAAGAATGTTTAACAACTTAGGAATAATAAGAAGATATTATGTCGAAAAATGGACACAAAATGTAAAAAATAAATCAGAAAAAAATAAAAAAGAAACACAGGAAGAAACACAAGAAAAAGAGATATAAGAAGAAAACAAAA
This sequence comes from Clostridium sp. CAG:389, assembly GCA_000438255.1. GTDB lineage: Bacteria > Bacillota > Clostridia > TANB77 > CAG-508 > CAG-269. The sequence continues at coordinate 5,957 of FR901932.1, read as the reverse complement.
GAAAAACAAATCATATAAAAAATATAGGATGTCAATAGAAAAAATAATATTACAAATACATTACAAAATTATTACAAAAATATAACAAAAATATAACAATTTCTATTGACATTTGAAAAAAAATGTAATATAAATACATCAAGAAATTTATAACAAAAAAGATGGGGGAATTAACTTGGCTATAGGTGATATTATAGTTGGTGTAGACATAGGAACAACAAAAGTAGCAACAGTAGTAGGAGAAGTCAACAATTTTGAACAAATAGAAACTATATGTAGTACATCATATAAATGCAGTGGATTAAAAAAAGGAAAAATAATAAACGAAGAAGAAATAAGTTTAAGTTTAGCTAAAACTATAAAAGATGCCGAAGATGAAACAAATCTTAAAATAAATTCAGCATATGTAACAATTCCAGGAAAATATGTAACAATAGTACAAAACAGTATAACAAAAGATGCAAAAGACAGATATGCTGGAATATCAATAAGAGATGTGCAAAATGCAATAATGCAAGTAAAAGATATAGAGATACCAGACGGAAAAACTTTAATAGACATTGTCCCAGATAAAGTAATATTAGATAATGGAACCATAGTTACAGACCCAGTCGGAAGTTTGAGCTCTAAATTTACAATTAGTGCACAAATAATATTAGCAGACAAAGAATATGTGAGACAACTAAATAATATTTTCAAAAAAGCAGGATTAGAAATAGACGGAATAGTACCAATCACATTAGCAGAAAGAAACTTAATATTAGACAAAAATGAATTACATGATAATATAGCAATTATAGATGTTGGAGCGGAAAATACAGATATAGGAGTATTTGAAGGAACAACATACATATATACTAATTCAATGCCAGTAGGGGGAGAAAACATAACAAATGACATTGCATTAGTATTAAATATTGAAAAAGAAGAAGCAGACAAATTAAAAAGACAATATGGACTAGCCTTAAAATCATTTATAGATAATGATAATGACATTATATTAAACACATGTAAAGATAATAACAAAAATAAAATCATAAAAAGTTCTGAATTAATAGAAATAATAGAAGCAAGAATAGAAGACATGTTCTTGATAATAAACAAAGACTTAACAAATCAAGGAATAAAATCAAGAATAAACAATGTTATATTAACAGGACAAGGAATAGTAAATATTAGTAAAAGTGATGTTGCAGGAAAAATAAATTTAAATATACCTGTAAAAATATCAACAGGAAGACTAATTGGAACTACAAAACCTACATATAGAACAGCATATGCATTAGTTAGATATATAGCTTCAAGACCATTTACAAAAACAGTATCAAGCAGTATAGATACAAAATCAAATGAAAATATATTCAAAAATATATTTGAAAAAATAAAAGAATTTTTTTATAGTTAAAATTACAAAAAAGTAATATAAGAAATAGTTATTAATTTTAAAAATATAAATATAAACAAAGTTTTAAGGGAGGAAAAATCAAAATGATGGAATACGATGATAACAATATAACAATGATGGATGGGACAGCAACAATAAAAGTAATTGGCGTTGGAGGAGCAGGAAACAATGCTGTAAATAGAATGATAGACGCAGGAATCAAAGGAGTAGACTTTATAGCAGTAAACACAGATAGACAAGCACTACAACAATCAAAAGCAAATACAAAAATTCAAATAGGAGAAAAAATAACAAGAGGACTAGGAGCAGGAGCTAACCCTGATATTGGTGCACAATCAGCAGAAGAAAGCAAAGCAGAAGTAGCTGAAATATTAAGAGGAGCAGATATGGTATTTGTTACTGCCGGAATGGGTGGAGGAACAGGTACAGGAGCTGCACCAATAGTAGCATCAACAGCAAAAGAAATGGGAATATTAACAATAGGTGTTGTTACAAAACCATTTACATTTGAAGGAAAGAAAAGACTTTCACAAGCTGAAAGAGGAATAGAAAGCTTAAAAGGAAAAGTAGATACATTAGTAGTAATACCAAATGACAAATTATTACAAATAATAGACAGAAAAACATCAATAATAGAAGCATTCAAAATGGCAGATGACGTATTAAGACAAGGTGTACAAGGTATATCTGACTTAATAGCAGTACCAGGACTTGTAAACTTAGACTTTGCAGATGTAAAAACAATAATGTTAAATCAAGGAATGGCACATATGGGTGTTGGTAGAGCATCAGGAGAAAACAGAGCAGAAGATGCAGCAAAAGAAGCTATTCAAAGTCCATTACTAGAAACATCAATAGAAGGCGCAAAAGGTGTAATTATCAACATAACAGGTGGAGAAGACTTAGGATTACATGAAGTAAATACAGCAGCAGAATTAGTACAACGCAGTGTAGACCCAGAAGCAAACATTATATTTGGTACAGTTACAGACCCAAGCATGCAAGATGAAATTCAAATAACAGTTATTGCAACAGGATTTGAAAAAACAGAAAATAATATATCAAGTATAGGTGTTGATAATATAGTATCAAAAACATGGGAGAAAAAAATCAACTCAATACCATCTAGCTCAGATGTAAGCTCTTCACAAAATGATTTAGATATTCCACCATTTTTAAGAAAAAATAGAAATAAAAATTTATAATAAATTAGAAAGAAATAATCGAAATTGCTCGATTATTTCTTTTTTTCTACAATAAGAAAAGACAGACTTCGTAAAACCAATGTAGTAAAATACAAAAAGTAGGTGAGCAAAATGACAATTTATATAGATATTATAATTGTAGAAAACCTAATAATGAATTATATAATCTTATATGCAACAGGAATAATATCAAAAAATAAAATCTCATATATAAGAATATTTTTTGCAAGTCTTATAGGGGCGATATATGCGATATCAGAATACATATTAAAAATAAACATATACTCAAACATATTTTTAAAAATGATATTATCAATAATTATAATATATGTAGCTTTTTATCCACAGAATGTTAAAAACATGTGTAAACAACTAGTTATATTTTATGTTACAACATTTACATTTGGAGGAGTAGCGACATATTTAATATATGTATTAAAACCTCAAAATATAATAATGAAAAATGGAATGTATGTTGGAACATATGTATTAAAAGTAATATTTATAGGAGCGATAGTTGGAACTATAATATTATTAATAGCATTTAAATTGGTAAAAAATAAAATAACAAAAAAAGATATGATTTGTAAAATAAAAATAAAAATTAATGGAAAAGAAAAAGTTTTAGATACAATGGTAGATACAGGAAATATGTTAAAAGAACCTATAACAGGAACACCAGTAGCGGTAATAGAAAAAACATCATTATATGATTTATTACCAAAAGAAATATTAAATAATACAGAATCTATATTAGGAGGTGACTTCGAAAAAATACCAGAAGATATCAAAAATGAATATATTCCAAGATTAAGAATAATACCATTTGCATCACTAGGAAAACAAAATGGAATGTTAGTTGGAATAAAACCAGAAAAAATAGAAATTATAAATGAACAAACAGAAGAAGAAAAAAATGCAATAATAGGAATATATAATAAATCTCTTACAAAAAAAGGGGAATATAATGCACTCATTGGAATTGACTTATATTAAAACTTTGGAGGTACAAAATGAATATTGTTGAATTTTTAAAAAAGAAAATCGATAACATAAGCACTATATGTGCAAAATACATAAATGAGAATGATGAAATAGAATATTTGCCTATATTTTATATAGCAGGAAGTCAAACATTACCACCACCATTAGAACCAGCAGAAGAAGAGAAACTTATAAAACAACTATCAGAAGAAAATAATTTAGAAACAAGACAAATTTTAGTTGAAAGAAATCTAAGACTTGTTGTGTACATAGCAAAAAAATTTGAAAATACAGGAATAGGAATAGAAGACTTAATATCAATAGGAACAATAGGACTAATGAAAGGGGTAAACACATTTAATTCAGATAAAAATATCAAACTTGCAACATATGCATCAAGATGTATTGAAAATGAAATTTTGATGTTTTTAAGAAAAAATAATAAGACAAAAGGAGAAGTATCAATAGATGAACCATTAAATAAAGACTGCGACGGAAATGAATTATTATTATCAGATATATTAGGAACAGACCCAGATATAACATCAAGAAATTTAGAAGACGAAGTAGATAAAACATTATTAAGAGCATCAATATTAAAATTAAATGACAGAGAAAAAAACATAATGGAAATGAGATTTGGATTTAAAACAGGAAAAGAAAAAACACAAAAGGAAGTTGCGGATGAACTTCGGAATATCACAAAGCTACATATCAAGATTAGAAAAGAAAATAATCAACAAAATGAAAAAAGAAATAATGAGTAAAACAGGCTAAAACATAAAAATTGTATTAACTAGACCTTTTTTGGAAATACTTAGATTAAGTAATTTTAAAGGAGGTTTTATATTTGTTCAATAAAGTTGAAATATGTGGAGTAAATACAAGCAAATTACCACTATTATCAAATGAAGAAAAGAAAGAATTACTAGTAAAGATAAAAAATGGAGATGAAGAGGCAAGAACTAAATTCATACAAGGAAATTTAAGACTTGTTTTAAGTGTAATACAAAGATTTTATGGAAGAGGTGAAAAAGCAGATGACTTATTTCAAGTTGGGTGTATAGGATTAATAAAAGCAATAGATAATTTTGATATAAATCAAGATGTACAATTTAGCACATATCGGAGTACCTATGATAATAGGCGAAGTAAAAAGATATTTGAGAGACAATAACAGTATAAGGGTTAGTAGATCTGTAAGAGATTTAGCATATAAAGCAATGCAATTTAAAGAAAAATATATTAGAGAAAAAGGAAAAGAACCAACTATTGATATAATTGCAAAAGAATTAGGAGTTGAAAGAGAAGAAATTGCATATAGCTTTGATGCAATACAAGATCCTGTCTCTTTACAAGAACCGGTTTATAATGATGGAGCTGAGAGCATATATATAATGGATCAAGTTAAAGACAATAAAAACACAGATGAATCATGGATAGAAAATATGACAATAAAACAAATAATGAAAAAATTAAATGATAAAGAGAAAATGATAATAACTAAAAGATTTTTTGATGGAAGAACTCAAATGGAAGTTGCGGACGAAATTGGAATATCGCAAGCACAAGTTTCTAGATTGGAAAAAAATGCAATTGAGCATATCAAAAGATTATATAAATAAAAACATAAGATATTAAAATTTAATTTATTATGAAATCAAGTTAAAATGTTGCAATATTTTAAAATAATTAGAATATAATATTGTGATACCAATAAAAGAAAAAACATTAAATGTATTGGAGGGAGAAAATGCAAGACAAAGGACTTGATTTTAAACATAAAGAAGTTGTAAATATTACAGATGGAAAAAGATTGGGCTATGTTCAAGATGTATGTGCTGATTTGGAAACAGGTATAATTACATCAATAATTGTGCCAGGAAATAATAGAATTATGAGTATGTTTTCTTCTAATAATGATATAGTTATACCGTGGAAAAACATCAAATGCATAGGAGATGATTTGATTCTCGTAGAGATTTAAAAAATTTTTGAAAAAATAACAAAAAAATTGATAAAAACTATTGACTTTGAAATATGAATATGCTATTATAAATAAGCACTTGGGAAGAATAAAAAATAGCTGAAAAAAATTAAAAAAAATTTTAAAAAACTATTGACAAAATTCGACAAGATGTGCTAATATAAATAAGTACTTTGTAAGAAGATAAAATAAAAAATAACGAAAGAATTAGTAAAATAAAACACGAAATTTTAAAACTCAAATTACTAATTTTTATTTTGACAAAAAATAAAAAAACTTTCAAAAAAGTCTTGACAAAGTAAAACAATTTATAGTATAATCAAATACGTTCGTTACGAAAAGAAAAACGAACAAAAAGTACATTGAAAAGTAAACA
>FR901931.1 GCA_000438255.1 Clostridium sp. CAG:389 | reverse complement strand
AGTTCATCAAGTCTTTTGAATGTTTCTTTTTGTGCATCTTTTAAGTCTATTAGTAACTCTTTTATTTCATTATCTGCCATATTTTTTCCTCCTTTCCGAAATATTACCAACTAAGAACTAATTATGTATTAAATAAAATTATACTTCTTAGTTTTTGTTGATAAAAGTATTATAACACCTAGCTATAAGAAATGTCAACAAAAAATTTTCGACAAAAACTGACAAAAACATTAATATTTTCATAAATTTCAATACTTATGATATTTAAAAGATTAAAAATTTTGTAATCTTTTAAAATAATATATTAAGTATATTCAATACTAGGAATTGTAACTAAAATTTAATATTTTCTTAATATTTCTGTAACATACTACGATACATTTTATTGTATAATATATTTAGTAAAATTTTAAGGAGAAATATATGAGTGTAGAATCAGATTTAAGAAAAGACGGAATTGAAGTAATAAAAAAATTAGACACATTAAAGGTTAATTCTATTGCAAGAAATGTAGCACTTAGATTATGCGAAACTTTTCCTGATTTTAACCTTAATCAAAATGATTTGTTTATAAAATTATCAAGATTAGATATGTATATTGCAAAAATGCCAGAAGGTATGGCAGAAGCAAATTATTTTTATAAAAACACATCTATCTATTTTAATGAACATATATCTGATGAAGATTTAGAAGAATTCGCAATTCATGAGTGTATACATTATATTCAAGAGATTAAGGATAAAAGAAATTATTTATTGAGAATGGGACTTTGTGATTATACAGAATTTAAAATTTATGGATTAGGTTTAAATGAAGCATCAGTCCAGCTTATGGCTTCAAAAGTTTTATCTATTCCAAAAGAATATGTTAAATATTTTAATATTACTTTTGAAACTAATAGCCCCTCATACTACCCACTAGAATGTTGTCTTGTTAATCAACTTGCATATCTTGTTGGTGAAGATATTTTATTTGAAAGTACTATTAACAGTAATGATAATTTTAAAAATAAACTTATTGAATGCATTGGATACAAAAATTTTATGACTATTCAAAATAATATTGACAAACTACTTATGTCAGAAGAGGAAATTATTAAAATAAATAATAAAATAGTATCTATTGATGATAGAAATAAAAGAGTTGATAATTTAATAAAGAAAATTAATTCTTTAAAAGATACTATTACTTCTGTTTTTATAAAAACACAAAATCTTATTGTTTCAAGTTATTTTAATAAAGCTTTTGTTGATATTTATGATTTAGAAAGTGTTGAAAAATATAGACGTAAATTATATAATTTTAAAGATTATCTTGGTTCAACTGATGGCTATACTTTCTTTAATGACTTCTATGTTAATAAAATGATGGATTTAGAGGATAAATATTATTTGCTAGAAAATAATGTCAGTTCCACTTCTATGTATATGGTTAAAAAGAAAACTTCTAAAATTTTGTCATTTTTTAGATATATTAGAAGCTTGTTTACAGCTAGAAATTTAAATGATTATGATAATGAATTTGAAAATACTAAAAATAAATAATATTTTTTATGCAGAAAACATCATATATTTTAATGTATATGATGTTTTTTGATTTTTAATATAAAAGACTAGTCTCAAATGTTACTATATCAATATTTTAGTCAAAAACATATCTGGGGTCTACCATTGGGTCTTTGACTTTAAATATTGATATAGTAACATTTGAGACTAGTCTTTTATATTAAATTTATGTAATAAAATTTTATACTACAAATTAAGTAAATATTTTTTTATTGATTCTGCTGCATCTCTTCCAGAACGAGCTGCCCATGCAACTGTTCCTTTACATCCTGCTAAATCTCCACCAGCAAATATCTTAGAATTTGATGTTTTATAATTTTCATCTATTATTATATTTCCCCACTTATTTAATGTTAAACCTAAGTCCAAGACTTCATCAGATACATTGCTTCCAAGTGCCATTACCACATAATCTGTATTTATTTCGTAATTACTTCCTTCTATGTTTACAGGAACTAGTCTAGTTTCTCCTTCTTTTTGTATTAGTTCTGTTTTTATAAGTTCTACTTTTTCTACTTTGCTGTCCCCTTTTATTTCTACAATATTATTTTGGAATAAGAAATTTATTCCTTCTTCTTTGGCGTCTGCAATTTCCTTTTTCTCTGCTGGCATTTGTTCTTCTGCTCTTCTATATATTACATTTACCTCTTTTGCTCCGTAGTTTCTTAATCGTCCTTGAACAGTCCATTGCAACATTTCCTCCACCAATTACAGAAACTATTTTTCCTTTATAATCTGGATGGGTATTATATTCGAGTAGTTCATTTCCTCCGTATACACCTTCTAGTTTTTCTCCCTTTACTCCCATTTTTGCTGATTTATTTGCTCCAATACTTATAAATATTGCATCATATGTTTCTTCAAGTTTTTCTAATTCAAGATTTTTTCCTAATTCTTGATTATATTTTACTTTAATTCCTAGGCTTAAAATTCTTTTTACTGTTTCTTGTACTCTTGTTTTTGGTAATCTGAATTCTGGTATTCCATGTACTAAAAGTCCGCCTAAATAATCATATTTTTCATATATTGTTACATCCATTCCATCTTTTGCTAAAAATGCTGCACATGTTAGTCCTGCTGATCCTCCTCCTATTATTGCTACTTTTTTGTTTGATATTTTTTCATATTTATTTTCTTCTTGTTCTGTTTTCATTGCCTCTTTTAAACTATATCCTTCTTGCTCTGCTTTTTCAAATATGTAGTTTTCTATATCACCAATACTTACTGGTTCTCCTTTTATTCCTCTTACACAGCTCCCTTGACATTGTTTCATATGTGGACATATTTTTCCGCATATTCCTGGTAGTACTGTTGTTTTTGATATTATTTTATATGCTTGTTTGTAGTTTTCTTCTTTTACTGCTTTTATGAATTCTGGTATATTGTTTTCTAGTGGACAGCCTTTTGTAGAGCATGGTTTTGTTTTGCAATTTAGACAATAATTTACTTTTTCTTTTATTTCTTCCATTATTTTTTCTTCTTTCTTTTTGTTTTTAACACTTTATATTTTTTGTTTGATATTATGTTTTAATGTGTTTCTCGTTTCTGTTTGGTTCTGTGTTTATTTTATTATAAAATTTTAAGGTAGTCAATGAAACTGACTACCTTTTATAGTTTTATTTTAATTTTTATTTTATTGCATATCCTTGCTCTGCTGTTTTTCCATTTCCAGAATTTGCTGTATCTATTTGGACATTAGAATTTAGAGTTATGACTGGGCGGAAAGCACAGCCGCAAGAGTACTCGCGGTCGTTAGAATCGAACAAGCCGTGGGCATCGACAAAGCCTGAATACACATTGCGAACATTGAAGTCAGCACGGCTAGAGAAAGCATTGACGCAACGAGATGACATCCAATATGTAGCATAATTACTTCCATTATTTATAAGCAATTCATAATATTTACTATCTTTAAAATCTTCTGATGTCATTGACTTATTCCAATATGTCTTCTTTAATGTACTAGTAGCTGATGTTGCTTTTCCAGTAGTCACAAAGTCATGTTGTTCACTAACTCCTAATTTATTATTTGTTACTGAATTTTCTACTGTTTGATTTTCTTCTTGTTCTAATATTTTAGGATAATTAATATTAGTTGGTTTATATTCTGTTGTATCTTCTGTTGGTTGTGTTTTCATATATACTGTTATATCTTCGATTTTTAAATTTTGTACTTTACTTGCAAATTTAGAATTACTATATAATGTACTACATGTATCATCTAACAATTTTACTGCATTATTATACCCATTATATCCTGATAATGTGATTTTTGATGTTGTTGGAAGTTCGCTTATTAATCTTACTTGTCCATCTTTAATATCAAGTACTCTCCAATTTAAACTTTCTTGTGTTAATGTTGATGTTGTATTTTTATCTGAGCCTGAATATGTGTTTAATTCTTGTAAAATTGAATCTGTACTTGCTGTGTTAGGAGTATATTTCACGTAATCTCCTATTTTTATTGTTCCATCATTTACTTTATCTACTAATGTTTCTTCTGTTTTATCATTATTTGATAAATATTTATTAATTTCGTCTTCATATTCATTTAATCTCTGCCCTTGCTCTTTTTCAGCCTTTTCTGTTGCATTTTGGGTAGCTTTTGCATTTTTAAACAAACCTTGATTTGTTAATGCTGATATTGATATTCCTGCTAATATTAATAAAATTATAATTGTTATTACTAATGCTATAAGGGTTATACCTTGTTCTTTTCCTAAGTGTTTTTTCATTTCTATCTCTCCTTCTTTTGTCTTTTACAGGTTGTTCCTGTATTTGAATTTTATCATAACTACAACTGTATTTCAATAGTTTTGGTTATATTTTTCAATAACTGCTTGTAAATCATTTATAAAATCAACTTTTTTAGTCTCATCTCTCAAAAGAGCAGCAGGATGCCAAGTAGGCATATACATTATCCCCTTTTTCTCAATCCACTTACCTCTTGAAGTAGTAATACCAAACTCTTTACCCAAAATATTTTTTAAAGCAACACTCCCTAGCAAAACAATTATTTTAGGCTTAACCAACATAACTTGATTTCTCAAATAATTCAAGCAAGCATTTGATTCATCATCTTCTGGATTTCTATTTGCAGGAGGTCTACACTTAACAACATTTGCAATATATACCTCTTCTCTTTTAATTCCAACAATACCAAAAGCCATATTCATAAGTTTACCAGCTTTACCGACAAAAGGTTTCCCTAACCTATCCTCATCAGCCCCAGGCCCTTCGCCTATAAACATTATATCAGCATTTCTGTTTCCAACTCCAAATACTATATTTTGTCTTGTTTTGCATAATTTACATTTATTACAATTTACTATTGAATTTTCTAGTTCTTCCCATGTTTCAAACATTGCTACACCTCTTTTTTATCATCTATAAGCTTTACATTACACAATTTTCCACTAATTTTATTTTAACTTTTTCATTTGTGTTTATTTCTGCTTTTGTACCAATTGGAATAGCTATTTTTCTTTCTATATGTCCAAAATTATTTGATTTTATGATTGGAAATTTGTATTCACCTTCTAAAACATCTGTTATAATCTTTTCTAGTGATATTCCACTTTCATGTTCATAATTTCCAATCCAAAGACCTTTTATTTTATCAAATATTCCATTTTGTTTCATATAATATAAGTTATTACTTGTTCCTGCTGGATCTGTCTCAAATCCTAGTTCTTCTAAAAATAGAATTTTATCTGTAAAGTCTAGTGAATATTTTCCCGCAACCATTCCTCGTATTAATGAAAGATTTCCTCCTATGAGTTCTCCACTAGTTTTTCCTTCTTGAATTGTTATATATTCTTCATTTTCTGTTCCTAGTTCTAAACTTCCATTTACAAACCTACTTAGTGCCTGTTTGTAGCTAAAATCTGTTTCATCTGTTGCTATCGTTTTAAAATTCGTTCCACTAAACGTTACTAATCCTGTTTTTTCTGTTATCATATTTGTAATTGAAGTTATATCACTATAACCACATATTATTTTAGGATTTTTCTTTATTAGTTCATAATCTAAATATTCAAATGTACTATTACTGTTATTTCCACCCTTTGCACACCAAATCATTTTTACTTCTTTATCTGCAAACATTTCGTTTATATCTTCTGCTTTTTCTTTTGCAGTGCTACTATACCCATTAGTGTTTGAAAATAGATTTTTGGAGTATTTTACTTTAAATCCGCTTTTTTCTACTATTTCTTTTGCTTTATTTAATTCTTCTATATTATTTCCTATTATTGGACTTGATGGTGCTACAACTCCTATTGTATCACCTATTTTTAATTTTTGTGGTCTTAATTTTGGTAATTTCATTGTCAAATCTCCTTAAATTTTTATAGAAATTAAATTTAATTTTTTATATTTATTACACTTTTTCAATTTTCTTTAACTCATCATATTTTCTTTCTTCTTTTGAATATTCATCTGGTTTTAATCCTAATCTTGTTTTCATATATTGGCTAATAGAAATATATATTATTGTAAATATTATTCCTACTATTATTAGCGCATTTGCAGATGTTGTAACCCCTAATATAAATGATGCTAAATAGCCAAAAATCATTCTGGTAGCATTTCTAAATAAATTATATACAGAATTTATTTGAGTATCTATTTCTTTGTTTGCAAAATTCATTAAATACCTATCTATTATTGTATAATACATTCCATTTATAAAACCAAATATCATATATGTACTTAATATTATTATAATTCCTACTAAATTTTCTCTTATTCCTGATATTCCGCAAATTCCTGCTACTAATGCACTTATTGACAATGTTAATGATAATACTGTAAGTGATTTATTTTTTAATATACTATTAAATTTATTTTCTTTTTTGGAAGCAATTGCATTTATAAGACTGTTCAGAGCCCCTGCATACCCTATTAATATTGATGATAGATTTATATCCTCCAAAAGGTTCACTTCATAATTTCCTAATATACTTAGAAGTGAACATATAAACGCTGCTGATAGTATTAATGCTTTTAATCTTTCTGATTTTAACACAAATTTAAATCCAGATTTTATGTTTTTAATTTCTTCATTTCCCATTGCTTTTTTTGAACTAGTATTACCTTTGGGATTAGGTTCTATGAATCCCATAGATATTATTGTAGATATTATTAATATTATTAGTGAACATATCATTGGTAAATATCCATTTATTGTAAATAAATATCCTGCTATTACTTTTGAAATCATATTTAGTGTATAATATCCTGTTGCACCTTTTGAATTTAGTTTTGAAAATATTTGATTTTTATATTTTGATGGTGGTATTGATTCTTTTAATAATACTGCTTGTATTGTTTCTTTAATTCCAAATCCTATTGCTGATATAAAATTTGCCAAAATTAAATCAAATATATTTCTACTAAAAATTATTATAAGCATGTATATAACAAGTGTAATATTTCCTATTACTAGGCTTTTCTTTTTGCCTAAAAATGCTATTATTACATTTATTGGTATTTGCAAAACCATAATAAATAATGCATAGAAACTATCTATTAATACAACGTTTGATGCACTTATGTTTTTAATTTGAGTTAAAAATAAAAAGTTAATTGTGTAATAAAACAGAAGGTCCCATGATAGCATTTTGTATATTGGAAATAATTTCATATTTCTTTTTCTCATTTTTTGTTTTTCTTCTTTTGTTTCTTTTATCTCTTTAATTTCCATATTTACCTCACTTAAATTTATTCATATGTAAAAATTTTCTGTACTTTATAATCTTAATATAATGTATTCTAAATTATAATTATTTTTCAATTAGTGAAATTATTGCTGTATTTAGTCCATATCCTTCTTTTTCTACTCTAAAAGAATGTATCAACTCTTTATTGCACACACTACACAACCCACTATCTATAATATTTTCTGCTTTTAATCCTGTTTTTTCTAATATAATTCTATTAATTAAAACAGTGTCAATGTTCCACTTTTCTTTATCTTTTTGCTTTTCCATTATATCAATATTTTTGTTTATATTCAAATCTTTAAACTCATTTTCAAACATTTCTTTAACATCTCTATCAACTTCAAAATGACATTTTCTAATACTTGGACAAATACAACAAATAATGTCTTCTGGTTTGCTGTTAAATTCATTTATCATTTTTTCAACTGTTTTTACAGAAATTCTTTGCAATGTTCCTTTCCAGCCAGAGTGTGTATTTGCAATTGTTTTTGTTACTGGGTCAAAAAATAGTAGTAATATGCAATCTGCATTTGTTGTTGATAATACTAAGTTTGGTCTGTTTGTTACAATCCCATCTGTTTTACTATATTCTTCTAAATTTATATCCGGAAAATCTTGATTAATTTTTTTATTTGCAATTGCAATATTATCTGTATGTTCTTGATTTGTTTTTACTATGTTTTTATAATCTACATTTATTTCATTGCATAAATTTTTATAATCTTGAATTGCTTTATTGAATTCATTTTCTGGTAATTGCTGTTTGTTAACTCTTGCTGTTCTAAAATTCACATCTGTTCCTATTGAATACGCATGAGTTATTATGTCTTTGTACTCTAATAATTTTCTGAATTGTAGGTACTGTACTCCATTTTTGTTGATGCGTATAACATTTTTATTACTTAAATCTTTCAAAATATTTCTCCTTTTTTAAGATAACCTGTTTGCACTTTTCTTCATTTTTCTTATAATATCATCCTTAGATTTTTTTTCTATATAATTGTAACTATTTCCGCAAATTCTAGTATCAAACCCGCAAATAGCCTTATAAGAACAATAATCACAAGGCTTTTGACCTTTTTTATTATATGGTTTTATATTAATATTTCCAGTCAAAATCTCTTTTGCAATTTGTTTAATAGTCCTATATATATAATTTTGTAAAACTTCAAATTCCTCTTTATTAACCCCATTTGTTTTTCCCTCTGAAATCTCCCCAGATTTTGTCAATGTTGCTGGTACCAATTTTGATGTTCCTGATTCCAAATTTTTGTCATGCATTTTTATTACCTTTACATCTGCTAATATCAAGCCTTTCATTTTGAAGTTTTTTCTGAGTTCTTCTTCTATTTGTTCTTCTGTTATTTTTTTATCTGCTTTTATCATTTGCTCTAATAGACTAAAATATAATACACCTGCTGGCAATAAGTCTTCTTCTTTGCACACTGCATCCATATATGTTAATAACTGAATTTGTAATCCTGCGTATACTTCATTTAAATCGATATTTTTTGCTGATGATTTGTAATCTATAATTCGTAAGTATTTTCCATCTTCTGAGTTTGCTGTATCTATTCTATCAATTTTTCCTGTAATCTCAACTTTTTTACCATCATCTAATTGTATTAAAATTGGCTTATATTTTCCTTTTTTCCCAAATTCAATTTCTGTTCCTTCTATATTGAACTCACTATATACAAGTCCTTCAATTATGTATTTTAGTGCTTTTGCAACAATTCTTTTTAATCTTTTTACTAAAACTTTATATTTAGGTGTTGCTACAAATGTATATTTTTTGCCCATATCCAATCTTTCTTCAACAACTATATCTACTAGGCTTTGGATTTTTTCCTCATCTGTTACTAATTCTGGCAAACTGATATTTTCATTTTTTACTTTTTTGAAAAATTCATCTATTGTTTCATGCATAAATGAACCTGTATCGAAATTTTGAACTTTCAATTCTTCCTTTTCTTTTAGCCTTAGACCATATTGTAAATAATATGAAAATGGACATTGTGCAAATTTTTCTAATTTTGATACACTTGCATTTAGTGTATTTCCATACAACTTTTCTATTGTTTCTTTGTTTATATTTTCAGGTAAATTTGTGTAATCTATTCCTTGTAAGTCTTGTTCCACTTTTGAATACCACTCATTTTGATTTTTGTAGTATTCATAAATTGCATACCAAACGTCCTCTATTTTATTTCCGTTTTTCAATTCTGATATATTTTCCAAAAGATCTTGATATGTCATATTTTTATTTGTGATTTCATAATTTTTGTTGATTACATCACTTTCTTCTTTTAGTTCTGGAAATAATTTTTTAATTTTATTTATCATCATTGATGGTCTTAATGATTTTCCCTCTGTTTCTGATGATGCATATGATAAATATAATTGTTTTTCTGCTGTTGTGAAAGCTTTATAAATATTGAAGTTTTCTTCATATAGATTTTCTATCGTTCCATTTGCAAGTTCAATTCCATCTTGTTGTAAAATTTTTCTGTCTTTATCCCCGAAAAAACCCTCTGCTTTATTAATACTTGGAAAACTTCCGTCATTTAATCCTATTATAAAAATAGTGTCTACTTTATGACTTCTTGACCTTTCTACATCTCCTACAATTACTTGGTCCTGTGTTCCTGGTATTTTTCCTAATTCACTATTTTTCAAACCTGTTTTTAGTATTTGCATATATTTTGCAACACTTAATTTTTCCTCTCCAAATATTAAAACCATTTCATCAAATATATCTAAAATTATTTTGTAACTTGCAATATATCCATTCGCTAAATCAATTTGTCCTAACTCTTGCAACTCACTTATTTTTGTGTTGATTTTTCCTTCTATCTGCTGTTCTTGCATAAATTCATACACTGCTCTTGTTGTTTCTTTTACAGTTCCAAATTTGCTTTTTAATTTTAATAATGGCTCTATTATTTGATTTCTTAATCTATTTAAATACTCTATTTCTTCCTTGTTATCATCATTCACACCATATGTAAAATCATTTTTCCACTTATTGTGCTTTATTCCCCATTTTGTACAGTAATTTTCTAATTTAAAAATATCATCATTTTCTATGTCAGAAAATCCTATTTTTAAGTAATTGAAAACCGCTTCTTTTGAAAAGTTGTTGCTGAAAATTTCAAATATTGAAAGCAAATATTGAACTATTATGTTTTGGTTCAGATCTCTCTTTTCGTCTATAAAAACAGGAATATCATATTGAGCAAAAATGCTTCTTATCAAACTTGAATATGTATCAATATTTCTTGTAATAACCGAAATATCTTTATATCTTAATTTTTTATCTCTTACAAGTCTCGTAATTTGTTTTGCAACATTTTCAATTTCTGAATATTGGTTTTTGGCTAAAAATAATTTGACATTTTCCACTTTTTTATCATATTTTTTTGCCCTGTTATTAAAAATATTTTTCTCCAAATATTTAAGTTCATCTGTTTTAAAACGTGGTGTTTCACCTAAATACACCGTATTTTCTAATTCCAGTTTTTCTTCTTTGACCAAATTCATTATTTTGGAAATTGTAACTTTATTTGGATAAAATATATCTGTATCTGGTTTTAAGCTTGGTTCTAAGCTATCTGCGCATACTGTTATTGTAACTTGTTTTGCTAGTTTAATAAACTTTTTTAGTACCTCATATTCTTGGTATGTAAAACCAGAAAATTCATCTATATAAATTAAACTATCTTTAACAATATCAGTATCTTCAATAGTATTTGAAAGCATAGTTAATAAGTCTGTATCTTCAATATACTCACCTTGCAATTTTTTCTCAAAATTGCTGTAAATTAAAAACATGTCATTTAACTTTGTCTTCAAATATTGGTCATCAGTATTTTCAATTTCTTGTTGTAAATCTTGTGGTAAAACGCCATGTTTTTTAAACTCTGTAATTGCTGTCATAGATAAGTCAATATTTTCATCAGATTTACTTAAAAATTTTAAATTATTTTTATTTTCATTTAATATTGAATAAATAAGCATTGACTTACCACATTTTGTCAATTGTGTTTGTGTGTTTCCTCCTATTTCTTGCAATACTCTATGAGCCATTCTTGAAATTGTTAATACTTCTGCATTTATTACTGCCTTTGTATCAATTGCATCCATTAGCTTTTTTTCTGCCGTAAATGAGAATTGTTCTGGTGTTATTATGTATATTTTTTTCTCTGTTTTTACTAGTTTTGCTATTTCATTAAAGCAATATTCGCTTTTTCCACTACCTGATTTTCCATAAATTATTCGTAAACTCATTTTTTTCTCCTTAAAATGCTCCTCCACCTCCGCCGACTTCCGCCGCCACCAGAAAATCCGCCTCCACCGGAGAAGCCTCCTCCGCTTCCGCTTGAACTGCCTGACATTGATGTTGCGACTTTTTCTAATGTTTCATTATAACTGTTTAAAAATCTTCTATCTGGGCTAGCATAGGTGTAAAATATATAATAATCTGATGTTAAATATTCTAATATATCTTTATCATTTATTAATTTGGTTAAATCATCATCTAAATTTAGTTTTCCTATTTTTTCAATTATCTTTTTAGATATTCCAAAACTTACTGCATATGCTAAATATTTTTCCCATAAAACAACATGTTCAATATCTTTATCACTTAATAACGAATTTTTTAGTTTGTACTTTAGCGTGTTTAATTTACTATAATCTTCTATCATATTAACATTATTTTTTAACATTAAATTATCTGTTAGCACTAGTATTGTTGCTGCACATATTAAAAATTCATCTGCTATTAAATAGCTTCCAGGTGCAATTATTGCTGTTATTATCATTATCACTCCAAATAGTGTAACTAAACTTATTGTTGTTGTTACTACTCTTTGTCCAGTTATTCTTTGAACTATTTTGTTTATTTGATGTCTTATTATTATAACTATATTTAATAGTGCAGTTATAATTCCTATCATTGCGAATAATATTATCATTAATATTGTCATAGATTTTGCCATAGACATATTATTTATTCCATTAAAAATAATATGTCTTATAACAACTAATATTGATATTACAAACAAAAATATGTTAAATTTTCTTAATGCTATTGGTACACTTTTTTTGTTTGCTCCCATTTTTGATAATCTCATTTCTACCATTTTATTTAGCTGTTCAAATTTTTCGTTTGCGTCTTTCTCCTTAGGTAGTTTTTCTAATCTATCTGATAATTCAACTATTTCTTTACCATTAAATATCCAGTCATATACATATTTTTCAATTGTATCCATTTCATTTTCTTTTTCAGGTACTTTTAATATTGAATATACTCTACCTTTGTTAATTTGGTCTTTTATTTCTAATTTTATATTTTTCTTTTCTATCAAATTTAAAATCACTGCTATTATGTCTCTTGATAAAATATCTCTGCTTCCTTGTATACATCCTGCTATCATTGGATTATATTTATTAAATAAATAATCTTCATCTATGTCTTCTAATATGTATTTCTTGTCTTTTTCAAATGATAATAATAAAATCATCCAGTAAATTAGTAAGCATACTCCCATAATTACAACGTTTCTTGTAAATTTTATTTTTTCTTCCTTGTGTTCTATAATATCATTTTCATTTTCATATATTATTTCTGTTGCATCTATTCCTGATCTTTTAGTTGAATTTGCTATATTAGAATTATCAAATATTACTCTTGCAGCTACATATTGTCCTTTTTTTATATCATTAACTTTAAAATTTGCATGAGTATTGGAAATTATTTTTGATTCTCCGTTATATGGTCCATGTCCCCATATTTTTATTTCTGATTTATTGTAAGGTAAATATATATCTATATTCAAATTTTCTATGTTACATTTCCATTCTCCTCCGATAAAATTATAATATAATTCTCCTATATCATTATGTTGCACACATAGGTCTTTTATATTATATTTTATTTTAAATGTTTTCAATTCATTTGAAGATGGTGAATATACTTTTATTCCAAATGTTTGTTTATCTTTGGTTGTTGTATATACTCCATTTTGTCCATTTATCGCATTTTTTTCTATATTATAGTTTTTTTCCGCTTTTCCAATAATTTCACTAACACTTTTAACATCTACATCTGAACCTGTGTATAAATTATCATTTATTCTATTGTTTTTGATTATGTCTTTATATTCACTATTAGTTACTTTATATGGTACTGTTATATATATTCCATTATATTCCCCATTGAAATAGTATGTAAGTGTTTGTTCTATATCTACTGAGCCGTCTGTATTTACATTTGCTTGTATATCCATATCTTCTATATAATAGCTTTGGGCTTCTACTTTGTTTTGTATAAATATTATTGCTATTAAAATTATTAAAAATATTACTAATTGTTTTATATTTTTTTTCATTTGAATTTCCCCTTTTTATCTTTTATCTTTTTTTATCTTGTTGTTTAAAACTGTTTTTGAGGACGGAGGAAAAAAACAGTTTTATTGTTCTCTTCTCCAATAAAATAAATATTGTTGTGCAAGTCCTTTTAAGTCTCCAAATTTTTCTTCTGCCAATTTTTCAATTTTTACTTTACTAACTTTTGTCTCATCATCTTCTTTTATATATAAATCATTCATAACTCTTCTAACCCATACATCAATTGGAAAAACATCAAATCTTTTTAAATCTGAAAATAGTAATATGCAATCTGCTACTTTGGGTCCAACACCTGAAAGTCGTAGTAATTCATTTCTTACTTCTTGTGTATTGGGATTATTTTTTAATTTTTCTAAATCTACTTCTTTATTTAATATCATTTGTGTTGTTTCATATAATCTTATATCTCTAAATCCTAATCCAAGATTTCTATATTCTTGTACAGTTACATCTTTTAATTGTTCATATGTTGGAAATGTATAATATTTTTTTCCATTCCATTCGATTTCATTTCCATATTTTTGTGATATTCTTTCTATTATTCCCTTTATTCTTGGTATGTTATTATTTGCTGATATTATAAATGATATTATTGTTTCCCATAAATCTTGGTTTAATATTCTTATTCCTTTTCCATATTGAATACTTGTTTTTAAGTATTCATCTATATTTCCTAATTGTTCTTTTATTTTTTCATAGTCTCTTTTTAAATCAAAATATTCATTTACCACTTCTTCTATATTTTTATCACATATTCCTGTAAATGTAATAGTTTCGTCTTCTTTCTTTACATTTATTATTCCATTTTTTATAACTCCTGTGTAGCTTCCGTCTTCTTGTTCATTCCATCTAAAACATTGTCCACATTCAAATATGTCTTTTAGTTCAAATGAATTTTGATTTTTTATTATATATTTTTGTTCTTCCACCTTTTCTCACCATTACTTTCTTTTCTATGTTAAATTTCATATTTCATATTTTAATAATCTTCTTCATTATTATATCATATGTATTAAATTAATTCTATTTATATAGAAAAAATATTTATACATTTTGTTGTAAAAATTTGGAAATTTTCATAATTTAAATCTTGCGTTTTTTGCCTAATATGTTACACTACTTTTTGGTAGGAGGGATACACTGTGAAAACCAGAAATGAATTAATAACAGATGTTTCTACATCTTTAAAAAGAACAAAAATTTTTTCATGTCCAGAGTTTAAAGATGTTTATTCAAATACATATTTTAGAACAATTATAAAACCAACTTTTGAAAATACTGAAAATATTTATTCATTTATTTTTGGTGACTTTAACAAACTTGGTGTTATTAATGATGTCTATGGTCATGATTTTGGAGATAATGCCTTGCATATTGCAATGATAATAATTAAAAACAGTGTACCCGATGACTCAGTAATAGTTAGAGCTGGTGGGGATGAAATTTATATTATATTACCTAATCATGATAAAAATTTTGCTGATAAATGTTCTAAACTAATACAAAATAATTTACAAAAAAATGCTGCATTAATCAGAGGTCTTTCAATAGAATTGGCATCTTCTGACTCTACACATGGAAATATTGATGACTTACTTAGTATAACTGATAATGAAGTAACTAATATAAAAGCTTCAAGAGAAAAAACAAATTCTCCTTCTGATATTTTAGCAGATGATTTTCTTCCTTTACAAACACCAGAATCAATATCTTCCAAAGAAAAAGAATCTTGGAGTGAATTAAATAATCTAGTAAATATATCAGTATATGAATTTTTACAAAATTTTAGACCTTCTAAAAACTTTGAATTTAAACCTCAACAGATTGTTGACTCTTCTGATTTTGTAACTAATACTTTTGTATCCTTACTAGATGAGAAAATGGATAATAATCTTCCTAAGAAATTTACTTCTTTTTTAAAAGATGAATATCCATATATACCTATATATGATACACCAGATACCAGTAACAAATATGATACAGATGTAAATAAAAATAATTCAATTGAGGCTAGAAATTTAAATAATTTGGATGATTATTCAGATGAAGAACTACAAAATATTGTGGACACATTAAATAACGGATTTTATCAGTTAATAAGAAATAATCCTGAATTATTAAAACATCCTTATTTTCAATTTTTCTTATCAAATAATAAGAAAATTAATATGAATAACTTGATACATTCAATAATAAGTGGAGATAAATTAATTGATAATTTTGATAAATACTCTTACTTGGATTTACAAAGCCTTATAACAACATTAAATGCGACTCTTGAACAATTAGTAAGAGATAATACTGGTTTATTAAATAAACAATATTTTAGACTTTTCTTATCAGAAAAAATTATTAATTCAGATACAGAATATTTAGCATCATATATTTCTGTTCCCGGTTTAAAATTATCTAATTTTGCTTATGATCATACATTTAGTGATGATAGACTTAATAAAACTAATGATATTTTATGCCAAGAGGCCAAAAATGGATTAAATTTTAATGACTCTGCATTTGATTTTTCTGATAATAATGTGTTTTTTCTTAGTCAAGGTGGAGGTAATTATTTATGTTTATATCCTAAGGAAATGAGTAATGTTATAAAACCAAAAATTAATTCTATTGTAGATAAAGTAAACGCTTCTGTAAACATTAAAGATCCTAATAGTGGTTTTCAATTATCATCTTATTCTTTACATGATAATCAGACTATTCCGAAAACTAGCACAACTGATGCTATAAAATATATTAGAGCTTTAAAAGAAGAAGCTAACTTCCAGAAAGTGCCTTTAAAAAAGCAATTATTTAAAAGTGCTGATGCTTATTTTGCATTTAAAAAGGCTATGGATAATTGTGTTAATTATTACTTAGAGAATATACCTAATGCAGAAAAAAGTACTACTAAAATGGTGCAATTCATTAGAAATGTATATACTTCTTTCTTAAATCAAGAAGTATTACATAATGAAACACGTGAAGACAAAAAAACAGTAGGATTAAGTGATTCTGATATTGAAAAATAAAAAAGCAAAATTGTTAGCTTTTCTTTTTTTTTATTTTTTAAAGCCTAATCCTACTACTTCTCTTGCATTAGCAATTATTATGAAGCTCATTGGATCTATTTTTTTTGCTGTTTGTTTAACTCTTGAAACATCTCCTCTTGATGCTGCACACAAAAGCACTAATTTTTGTTCATCTTTATACATTCCTTTTCCATATAACCCTGTTGTGCCTTTTCCGACTTTTTCTCCAATTTCTTCTGCAATTTCTTGATTTTTATTTGAAATTATAATAACTAATTTAGTAAAATAAATTCCTTCAAAAACTATATCTATCATTTTTCCCATTAAATATATTGCAATTGCTGAATATAATCCAATTTCTGTTTCTTTAAAAAATAAAATATTTAGTCCAACAATTAGCACATCAACTATTATTATCACATTTCCTGTTCTAATATTATTATTATATTTTTTTACTAACATACTTATTAAATCTGATCCACCTGTTGAAGAATTTGCTTTTAGTATTATGGCAGTCCCTAATCCAATTATTATCCCACCATAAATGCATGCTAAAAACCTATCCTGAGTTAATGGTGTTATTTTGTCAAACAAATCTATTGCAAATGAAAATGTTACTGTTCCTATAAATGATTTTATCACAAACTCTTTTCCTAATTTATATGCAGAAAATATAAATAATGGTGCATTTATTGCTAATATTGTTGTTCCCATTGGAATATCTAAAAAATAATATAAAATTGTTGCAATACCTGCAAATCCTCCTGATGATAGTTGATTTGGTAATAAAAATAGCGATGTTGCTATTGCCATTATTATTGCACCAACTATTGTTTCTATTATTTCTATCAAAAATTTTTTAACTCTTTTTTGACTTGTTTCCATAAAAAAATCACCTTTATTACTATTATGGTAATTTTAGGTGATTTTATACAATAGTTAATGGATAATAGTTTTTTCATTTCCATCCAAAAAATCATTATAAGTTTTTGTTATTTCTATTTTTGATTTTCCTTGTCTTACATCTTTATCTTGTTTTACAATTAAATCTACTTCATATAATTCTTGGAGTTTTTTTATATTTTCTCTTTTATGTCCAATAACATTGTTTGCATCTATTGGATTTACTGTAACTTCAACTTCTTTTACTTTCACATTGAGTTTTTTTATTTTTTCAACAATTGCATCATACCATAAACTTGATTCAACCAATTGTCTAAATGCTGGATGAAATGGTCCCGCTACCACTTCGCTTTGTTGGCTTCCAGGTTCACAGATTTCTTCTGTGTTTTGAAGTCCAACTCTTATTACATCTATTTTTTTGTCATTAAACATTCTTACTAATTGTTTACAAGTCTCAACAGCTTGAACTACTGATAATGGTTCATATATTCCTTCTTGATATTCTTTTTCTAGTTTTGTTCCTTTTATTACTAGTACTGGATAGATTCTTATCATTTTTGGTTTTAATTTTATTAATGCTTTTGCTGTATTTATTTCATCAATCCTACTACTATCAGGCAATCCAACCATCATTTGATGTCCTAAATTAAAGCCATACCATCTTATTAGTTTTGATGCTTTTACTACATCTTTAAAATTATGTCCTCTATTTGCTCTTCCTAAAATATAGTCATTTGCTGATTGGACCCCTAATTCGATTGTTTTTACTTTATATTTTTTTAGTCTTTTTAGAATTTCTTTGTTAATATAATCTGGTCTTGTTGATATTCGTATACTATCTACTTGTCCATTTTTTATGTATTCATATGCTATTTGTAGTAATTCTTCTTGTTGTTTTTCATCTATTCCTGTAAAACTTCCTCCAAAAAAAGCTATTTCTTTTTTTGAATCTTTTTCTTTTATATTTTCCAAAAAATTGTCTATTGTTTTTTTAGCTTCTTCTTTTGTTATGTTCTTTTTTTGTCCACTTATTGATTTTTGGTTGCAAAATATACAGTCGTTTGGGCATCCTAAATGTGGTACAAATACTGGAATTACATACTCTTTACTCATTCTTTTCTTTCCCTCACTTTGCTTGTTTATAACCTTATAACATTTTTAATTTTCTAACGCCTTTTTTGCTGCTTGCATTTCTGCCTCTTTTTTGCTCTTTCCTTTTCCTGTTGCTAATACTTTTCCATTTAAAGCTACTTCTGCTTCAAATAATTTGTTGTGATCTGGTCCAGATTCTTTTATTATTGTATATTCTATTTTTACATCTCCATTTTTTTGTAATTCTTCTTGTAATACTGTTTTGTAATCTTTTTCTCCTACATGTTTTGTTGCAATTTCTATTTCTTCTTTTAGATTTTCTATAATGAATTTTCTTGCTGGTTCCAATCCTCCATCTATGAATATTGCTGCTATTACTGCTTCTACACTGTCTGCTAATATTGCTGGTCTTTTGTTTCCTCCTGATTTTATTTCTGATTTTCCTAAATATAAAAATTTTCCAAAGTTATGTGCTGTTGCTACTTTGTATAGACTTTTCTCACATACTACTGTTGCTCTTACTTTTGTTAGTTGTCCTTCTTTTAGGTTTAAGTATTTGTTATACATGTATTCACTTGATACAAATTCTAATATGCTGTCTCCTAAAAATTCTAGTTTTTCATTACTTTGTATTCCATGTTCATATGCATATGATGTATGTGTTAATGCATTTTGTAATAGTTTTTTATTATTAAATGTGTATCCTATATTTTTTTCTAATTCTTCTAATTTTTTTGTTTCCACTTTTATCACCTTTCGTATATATTATATACTATTTTACAGATTTTGCAAGTGTTTCATTAACTTAATTATTATATTATCCGCATCAATACTTATATTAATTTTGTGCTAATTATTTATAATAAAATTTTATATATATTTAAAAGGAAATGGTTATTTGCCATTTCCTTTTTATCTATTCTCCTAAATACAATTTTATTAAAGTTAATGCTGAACTTTTTAATCCTTCTTTAATATCAAGATTTTCATTAAATGGTGTTGATGATGTGTTTAAACTCTTTACTGAACTAGTATATGTGTATCCTTGCACAATTTGATACCACCATCCACCTGAACTATAATAATATTTTACTCCCTTATATTCTATAACTCCTTCACAAATTAATTCTCCACTTTTATTTGTTTTTATTCCATTTTCTCCACAATAATAACTTACTGCACTTTTGCTAGTACTAACTAATAGTGGATACATCAATGTATTGTCACTAATTCCTGTGCCTGTATTGCACATTCCTCGACAGTATGCTGTTGCAACAATTGCTCCTTCATTATTATATTTATAATATTCTCTTGAAAAAGTTTTATCACCACTTGTAACCTTACACAATATTTTATCTGCTTCATTTGTGTAATAATCTGTATTTTTAGTTGTTGTTGCTTTTACAACAGTTGAAGTAGTAACATTTTTAGCTTTATCTATTGCTTGTACAACTATATTATATGTACTTCCATTTATATCTTTTAACATATCATTAAATTTATAAGTTCCACTTGTTTGGTATTCTGTCCATGTTGTACCACCATCTTTACTAAATCTATAACCTGATATTCCGCTTGATCCATTCTCTGTTGTTTTAGTCTGATCTGTTGTACTAGATGTTACTGTTATACTATTTATAGAACTTGTAGTTGTTGGAGTAAATGTATTTGGTTTTAATTTATCAATATTTGTTACAGTTCCTGTTAACATTCCTCCTGCATTTATTCCATCCCATAATCTTGCATATACATTTCCATTCGCTGTTAGTGTTTGACTTGCTGTACTATTCCAATTCTTTCCATCTAAACTTGTTTGAATCGTATATCCAGTTATGTCTGTACTTGCTGTCGCTATAACATCTGTATTTGTCCAATCATTTGTACTATACGTAAATTTTGCATTTGCTTCTGTTAAATCTACGATTTTTCCTGTTGTCTGTTCTGCTATTACTTCTGCTGTTTTCTTATTTTCTGCAACAGCAATTACTTTAATACTATATTTTTTATTTTGAGTTAGTCCTTCATATGTATATTTTTCTTCTGTTGTTGTTTTTATTAATTTATATTCTTCTTCATCTTCACTTTTTATATAATATTCTAATATTCCACCTTGATTTCTTTTAGTTGTTACTTCTACTGTTATTGTATTTATTGTGTTTGAAATAGATTTTAGTTTTAT
>FR901930.1 GCA_000438255.1 Clostridium sp. CAG:389 | reverse complement strand
AAATAGGATTACCTGTAATTAATTTTCATGGTTTAAGACATACAAATGCAACTCTTCTTATTTCTCAGCAAGTTGATGTTGCAACAGTATCTGCTAGGCTTGGTCATGCACAAATTACTACTACATACAATTTCTATGTTCACCCACTAAAATCTCATGATAGGACTGCTGGAAATGTATTAGAGAATTTGTTAATTTCAAGCAAAGCAAATTAGAAATTCAATATTATCTAAAAATCTTTTTTGTAACTCTCATATTTATATTTTTTTGATTTACTTTGTTGCAAAAATGACTTTAAGAATTTTTATGAAATGAGATTTTCTTAGAGGTTCTATGTCAATTGGGAAGTTGATCCCCAATTTCTCCCCAATTTGACATAATAGTGCTATTTTAAAGCATTATAGCAACCAATTTGAAGACAACAAAAAATCGCCACAACCACTCAAGCTGTAACGATTAAATCAAAATTGTAAAATAAAATCATTTCAAACTCACCTTAGAGTTATGAGGAATAAACTCATTTTTGTTTTTTCTATTATGTTTACCCCCTATCTGTATAGTTTCAAAATAGCTCCCTTTTAAATAATCCTATTATTTTTTATGTTGATAATAATATTTTTATAGGTAAAACCTTTTATACTTCATATTCAATATTATTTTTCTGGCACCAATCTACGGCCATATTTTAAAAAAACTCTTCTCCAAAATCATAGTCATCATCTTCTATTCTAAATTACCTTAATATTTTTTATCATAATACAATATACTTAATAATTCTGTATTTCATCAAACATATCAACTAATTCATCTAATTTAAGCCGCAAATTTTTACTCCCTTTTTGATTTATTTTAAATACTGTTTAAACTTATGAATATCTATTATTTCCTCCATAATCTCTTTCTAATTATTATCTTCTTTTTCTACAACATTCAACAACTGCAAACCTCTTTCATAACCCACTTTATAAAATTCATCAAGAGGCATTTTTAAATAATCATACCTATAGCATAATTCCATTGTAATCGGTCCATTATAATTACATTCCTTTAATTTACTAATTACATATTTCCAATCAATAGTTCCATCAAATGGCAATAAATGTAAATCATCTGATTTATCATTATCAT
>FR901929.1:6698-8186 GCA_000438255.1 Clostridium sp. CAG:389 | reverse complement strand
CATAGAAAGCTTATTACTGAACTGTAACATTTATAACTCCCCTACTTTTCCTATTTTGCAAGTTCTATAATATTATTCATAATTTCTTCTGTAACTTTATCTAAAATTTCTTTATCCTTGCTACCTTTATATTGGCTAAAATCAAGAGGCTTACCATAAGTAATAGTAACTTTCCAATCACCTTTTGTACCACCTTTAATACCACAAGGAACAACAGGAGCTCCGCTTCTTACAGCGAAAAAAGCAGCCCCATCCTTGACTTTCTCACCCTTTGCCAAACCATTTCTAGTTCCTTCTGGGAATAAAGCCAAACAATCACCATTTTTCAAAGTTTTCAAAGATTCTTTTAAAGCAACAACCTCTTTTGAATCTCTCTTAACTAAAATAGAATCAAACACATAACCCAAAAAAGCCAAGAATTTATTTTTAGTCAACTCTTCCTTTGCCAAAAATCTAGTATATCTTCCTGTTGTAATTTCTATTAATGGTGGATCCAAAAAACTTCTATGATTTCCACAGATAATTACAGGTCCTTCCTTTGGTATATTTTCTTTTCCTACCAACTTGAATCTATATACAATTTTACAATAAATCCAAATTGCACCTTTAACAATTCCTCTTTCTATTGCCTTTACAACATTTTTCATTTTTATTTTTCCTCCTTTGGAACATAAACATTTTTTGCCACAACTTCAAACTCCTCAACATTCATAGCAGTCAACTTTTCAATTTCCTTTTTAGCCTTACTCTTAAACTCATTTATCCCCTCAATAACATTAAAGCCATAAACAATAGTAACCTCCATATACAACTTAACACCTTCGCCAAAATTATCAACCCTAATCTTTTGGACCTTGTGAATTTCAATTGTTTTAGAAGCTAAATATTCAATAATCTGCCTAAAAACAGTATCAGAAATAGTAAATTTTCCCATATAGCTAAAAGTAGGTCTAATTATTGACTTTTCTGAAATATATGGTTCTTTTCCCCTACCTTTTGTTTTAAAAATTTGTAAAGGATCTAACAAATATCCTGAAAAATCTTTTTTTATTTCAAAAGTAGGAACCGGAATTACATGTTTACCTTCTGTAACTCTAATTCTTCTAGCTGTTTCCATCTCTTCTTGTGTGGCAACATCAGAAATATATGTAGTCTCACAAATTTCAGGTAATCCCAAATTAGCCGCAATTTTTTGAACCATACCATCTGATGTCCCAAGTATTAATATACTTTCTGGCTTATATTTTTTAAATGCTTTTATTATCTCCTGTTTTTCCTCATCAGTATAAAACAACGCATGTTTTACTGTTTCTATCTTTGTAGGAGCCTTTTTAGCAGACTCACCAGCAATTACTTCATTACCTTTTATTAATAAACCATCATCTATTATATAATTAATATTTTTTTCACTTGCAACCATTTGTGCCCTATAACTTTTTCCAGTGCCTGATGGACCAACAAATGCATATACTTTTATTTTATTTGTTC
>FR901929.1:0-6679 GCA_000438255.1 Clostridium sp. CAG:389 | reverse complement strand
TATTTTATTTGTTCCTAATTTTGATAAATTTGATAAATTAGGTAAATTAGGTAATTTATTTGGTATTTTATCTTTTAAAGACATTTTTTTGCTCCTTCTATTAATAATTTTGATTGCTCAATTGTGGATATGTAAAAACTTTTCCACCTTCTGTGAATTGTCCATTTGGTATATGTGACGTATTAAATTCATCTTCACCTTTTAGAAAATATCTATATTTTGAAGAATTTGTTAAAATCCCACCAACAATTAAAATAGGATCATCCCAAGTAGTATCTACTGCATACCAATTTCCATTTAATTGAACATAGTTCCAAGCATGATTTTCTGTTTTTCCTTCTGAATTAGTAGCTTTACCTGCAACAACAACACATGGTATATTCAAACTATCCATTAAATATTTAAACGCTTTTGCATATCCTTCACAAACGCATTCTTTATTTACTAGTGAACCATACAAATTATATATATTTGGTTTTGAAATTGTTTGTTCATATTCAACAGTTTCCACTAAATAATCATGTACTAATTTCACATTTTGAAAATCATTATCTTTCTTATTTTGCATAATATATGATTTTACTTGTTCTACTTCACTTAGTGCTGAATTTATTCTCTCAACTGTTGGAAATTCATCTATTAAATAACTAGTTTTATTTCCTGAATTTAAAAGCACTCTATATGACTTCTTAATTCCTCTTGTTGTTGTTTCTATATTTAAATATAACTTTGAAACATCAATATAAAACACATCTGGATTATCATATACATATGCTTCTATTGCAGATTGATAATAATTGCCTAACACTTCTTTCCCATTATCATTTGAAAGTATATCAGAAAACTCTGTACCTAGATTTATTTCATATGTCCCTGTTTTCATATTTTCTTTATTTTGTTCTAACGCATTATATATTATTTTTGAATAATTGTCCAATTGGTTAAAAAAATATTTATTTGTACTTGAATTACTATAATCAATTTTTTCATCTGATGGAGATATTGTTTCTAATGTTGTATCTAATATTTGTGGTGTTTGGATTTCATTTTTATTTACACCACCACTTGATATTGTTATATTTGATACGAATTCTTTTACATCTCCTACAACATCTAATTTTGCTATTTCATCATACATTATTATTCCAAATATTACTAGCGCTCCTGCTAATAATATAACTATCATTGTAATTATAAATGTAGTAATCTTTGATTTCATTTTCCACCAACTTTCATACAATCCTATTATAACATTTTTTATTGTTAAAAAAAAGTATATTTCTATTTTTTTTGCCAATACTACTAATATTATGAAAATACAAGATTTTATTAAAAACACATTCGGCTACACGCCAAAAGAAATATATCAATTCACACTACCAACAGACTCAAAAAACCCAGAATCAACAACAATTCAAAACAGCAAAAAACAACCAAAAAAACCACAAAAAATCACAACAAACATAAACACAAACTTAGACTACGTAAAAACAAAATACAACACACTAATAAACAGTGACATAATTATAAGAGAATTCACATTAAACGCACGAGGCAATCAATACAAAGCATTTTTACTATATATTGATGGAATGGTAGACTCACAACTTCTAAATGACTTTGTTTTAGAATCTTTAATGTTAAGAAACCGAAATAATCTATTTAACGGAAACCAAAACAGAATCATTTCAGAAACTGTTTCCAATAATGTAACAATACGAAAAGTAAAAAAATTCAATCTAGCAGATTATATAGAAAGTTGCCTAATCCCTCAAAATAGTATAGAACAACAATCAGCATTTGATGACATTTTTGATGGTGTTAATTCTGGAAACTGTGGTTTGTTTGTTGATACACTATCAGTAGCATTTGATATTGATGTTAAAGGTTTTAAACAAAGAGGAATTTCTAAACCTGAAAATGAAATAGTTATAAAAGGTTCACATGAAGCATTTGTTGAAAATATCCGTACAAATACTTCACTTCTTAGAAGACTTACACATACTGAGGATTTAGTAATAGAAAATCTTCAAATAGGAAAAATCACGAAAACTAATTGTGCCGTTTGCTATATAAAAGACATAACAAATGATGATTTAATAGCAGAAACAAAATATAGACTTAACAATTTAGGTGTTGATTCACTTCTTTCTGCCGGTGAATTGGAACAATTATTAACAGACACTAACGTCTTGGGAGTCCCTAAAATACTTGTTTCAGAAAGACCTGATAATGCTGTAAAAACTCTTTTGCAAGGTAGAGTTGTTGTCATTGTAAATGGGTCACCATATGCCTTAATACTTCCAGCTGTTTTAATTGACTTCTTATCATCACCTGAAGATACTAATTTAAAAACAATTTTTGCAAACTTTTTAAAAGTAATTAGAATCATTTCAGCATTTTTTGCATTATTATTACCTGGATTATATATTGCAATTACAAGCTTTCACAGAGAAATTATACCTACCGAATTATTGTATTCAATATTATCTTCTAGGCAAAGTGTTCCATTTCCTATAATTTTAGAAATTTTAACTATGGAAATTTCTTTTGAAATTATTAGAGAAGCAGGTTTAAGAGTTCCATCCCCTATTGGTCCAACACTTGGCATTGTTGGTGCATTAGTTTTGGGGCAAGCTGCTGTAAGTGCTGGTATTGTTAGTCCTATATCAATTATTATTGTTGCTATAACTGGTATAAGCTCTTTTGCTATTCCTGATTTTACTTTTAGCTTTCATTTAAGATATTTCAGATTTGCTTTTATTTTACTAGGATTTTTAGCTGGCTTTTTAGGAATTGGTATTGGTATTTTTATTTATTTGTCTGCTCTATGTAATTTAGAGACTTTTGGTGTTTCTTATACTACACCTTATGCTCCTGTTATTAATTCTAAGAATAACGGTTTCTTACTTCCTCCTATTTGGAAACGAGAATATAGAGCTACTTATTTAGCTTCAAAACGCGAAAAAAAACAAAATAAAATTTCTATGAAATGGAGATATTAAAAATTAAGGAGGTTACTATATGTCAAAATCAAAAATTGGAACAATTGAAGCAATATCATTAGTACTATCTGTATTAGCACCATTTACAGTTATTTCATTATCAAGAACATTTATAAACGAAACAAAATCAAGTGCACTCTTAAACATCATATATGTAACTTCAATCTGCTTAATTATAGGATTTTTAATTTATATTTTATTTAAAAAATTTCCAGGACTAGATATTATTGATATATCAGGATATTTAGGAGGCAACATATTTAAAAATATTATAGGATTTATATTTATAGCTTATTTTATGATTACATCTTCTTTGTTATTACGAAATTTTTGTGAAGGTTTAAAAGTTGTTTACTATCCTTATACAAATATTCTTTATATTATTTTAATGTTTGTAATTGCCATTGGAATAGCTAATAGTCTTGGTTTTAACTCAACCATAAAAACGACAGCACTAATATTTCCTGTAATTTTAATAAGTATTCTGCTTCTATTTGTTGGAAATTTAGATAATTTTTCATTTCAAAAAATTTTTCCAATATTTGGTGATGGAATAAAAAGTACTTTTGTTTTAGGACTTGCTAACATTGGTTCTTTTGCAGGAATTTCTTACTTATATCTTTTGCCACCACTTTTAAAAGAACCAGAAAAATTCAAAAAAATTTGCATTATATCTATTGCATTATCTGGATTATTTATATTTATATGTGTTGCAACATTACTTTTCATGTTTTCTGTTTACATTAGTACTGATGAAATAATGCCTTTATTTTCTGTAAGTAGATATATTGAATTTGGAAACTTTTTTCAGCGTTTCGAGTCATTGTTTTTGCTTATTTGGACAATTGCCTTTTGCTGTTATTTAAGTATTTCATTTAAATTTTCTACTTATATTTTTACAAAAATGTTTAAACTTGCTGATTCTTCTCAGTTAATTTATGTTTTTTCAGTACTCACATATGGAATTGCTTTATTGCCAAAAAATTATTCTGTGTCTAGCTTTTTTGAAATTAATATTTATAGATATATTAGTATTTCAATTATTATTTTAGGACTTTTGATTTTACTGTTAGCTAATTTTAAGAAAAAAAATAGTAATATTTAAATTATTAAAGAAAGGTTGTCGGTTAGTTTGAAAAAAATTTTTATAAAAATATTTATCATTATACTAATTATAATATTCTTCATTTCTTTTTCATATTCCTACAAAACATTAAACATAGAAAATTTAGCATTTGTAGTTGCTTTGGGAATTGACTCATCAGATTCAAAAGAAATAAAAGTAACATTTCAATTTGTAAACCCTCCATCAACAAGTGAAGGCTCAAATCAAGAATCAAAAATTTTTCAAGACACGGTTGATTGTAATTCAATACCAAATGCAATAAACATAATGAATAGCTATCTTGCAAGAAAAATAGACTTATCACATTGTAGAAATATTGTCTTTTCAGAAGATATAGCAAAAAATGGAATATCTAATTATATTTATACATTAATGAATGACGTACAGGTTAGACCAACTTCAAATATAATTGTAACAACATGTAGTGCAAATGAATATATCAAAAATTCAAAGCCAAGCTTAGAAACATCTATAACAAGATATTATGACATTTTCACAAATTCAGGACATTATACAGGTTATGTTTCTAATGCAAGTATTGGTAATTTCTATAATGCTTTAGTATGTAATAGTTGTGAACCATATACCATTTTAGGTGGTATAAGTTCAACTTCTTCAATAGGTTCCCAATCAAGTGTCCCATCAGATTCAAATATAAAATCTGGTTCTTCTCCAATTTCTGGTATGCGTTCAAGCGAGAATATTGGAATGGCCGCATTTAAACATGATACATTAGTTGGAGAACTTGATGCTATTGAAACTGTATGTTTTCATATTTTAAAAAACAATCTTAATGGCTTTATTATATCAGTTCCAGAACCTGAAGACAATAATTCCAAAATTGATCTTTTAATTACACCGAAGGCTAATACAAAAATTAAAGTTAACTTAATAAATGGTTCTCCTTATATAAAAATTGACACTTCTTTTTATGCAAAAATGTACTCCATGGATGAAAATACTAGTTATTTAAATCCTAATGCTATTGAATCTATTTCTAATATTTGTAATAAATATTTAGAAGATGTTTTATTAAGTTATTTATACAAAACATCTGTGGAATTTAAAAGTGATATAAATGGTATTGGAAAATATGCTTTATCTGAGTTTTTTACAAATAATGAGTTCACAAACTATAATTGGGTAAATAATTATACAAATTCAACCTTCAAAGTTACTGTTAATACTACTGTTAGTTCTGGATTTTTGTTAAATAAAACTTAATTGTGAGGTATATTATGGTTAATATTTTTTATCATTTTTTGTTTTTTGTTTTTAGTATTTTTGTTTTGTTAAAGTCTGTTTTTTATGCTTTATATGAGATTAAATCACAAGATAATAAATCTGGTGGTATTGCTGTTATTTGCTTTACTATTGTTGTTCTTATTTTTACTAATATAGTTGTCTTTTTGAAATAATTTAGAAAAACAAAAATATATGCAAAAAGTCCAGATTTTTCATTTGAAATGTAACAAAAATTTGTAAGCACTCAATAAAATAGGCCAATTTACTATCCATCAATTTTATTTTATTAAGTGCTTACTTTTACAATATTTATGCTCATTTTCTATTGATTTTTATTCGTGGTTTCCCCTAGAAGTCCAAATGTATTACACACTAAACTTGAACAAGCTCATTTGCTATTTCTTATTCTACTATTTTAAATCCAGCTCCTGATTCTTGAAGTTTGATTCCAGATTTTAGACAAACTAGCGGACGAAAGCCGATATAAGTATTGCCATAATAGTAGGAGCTCACGAGTCCGCGGTAACCCACATACATAACACCGTAAGCATTATAAGTAGACGGACTGGCCAACCACATGGCATCTGCGCCTTTTGAACTTGGTAACACATATAAAGTATCAGTTGTATCTAAATAATCACTTGAATCTGTATAATATTTCCAGCCTCCTGCATTTACTCTTATTTGATATCCTGTTGCACTTTTTGCTTCCGCTTCATAATTTTTTCCAGGATGTGCTTGGTTATATGATTTAAATAACATTTCAACTGTTGGTCCACCTATTACATATTCTGCTTTTGAAGTATCATTATTTGCTGAGTCTTTAAATGTCTCCCATGCTTTTGTATCTAACATATATGCTACTGCTCTCATATTATTATTTGTACTTGTAAAATTTTGACTAAAAAATGAATTATTTAATGCTTTTATTTTTGCATCTGTTACTCTTGCTGATCCTGTTGAATAATCATCCAATATATTGTCAAAATATGCTCCTTTCGGATAGTCACTTCCTGTTATATCAGGTTTATTTGTTGTTACTGCTCCACTTGCTGTTGTACTTGCTGGTAATTTATCTGGTTCTACATAATTATCTGCTATTAAATATATATTACTTTCATCTGCATAAAATATCTTCCATCCTACTGTTGTTCCATTTATCGGTGTATACCCTGTTACTGTTTTTCCATAATAATTTGTTGCCTTTTCTGTATCTGTTGCTTTTGCTATTGCACTTGCATCTACCAATTTTCCTTCCATTTTATCATTATTCGGTAAATATTTATTTATCTCATCTTCATAT
>FR901928.1 GCA_000438255.1 Clostridium sp. CAG:389 | reverse complement strand
ATCAAACGGTTCAATTTTCAAAAACATAAGAGAATCCACTATTAAAAAGAAAAACACTATTAATTGCAACAAAAATATTAAAATAAGGACTCAAAAAAGTCTCTTTTTATTGACAAAAAGTCAATTTAAATATAGAATATAAAAGGAAAAAATATCCTTGAAAAATGTCTATTTTAGACATAAATTATATAAAATAAAAACATACTGTTACTTTATTGTAAACAAAGCGGAAGGAGAAAAAATGGAATTTATAAAAACACTATGGAAAAACAAAAAAATAGCATGGAAATTAGGAAAAAGTGATTTTAAAAATAGATTTGCAAGCACAAGCTTAGGAAGCATATGGGGATTTTTACAACCATTTATTTTTATGATAATGTATGTAATCGTATTCCAAGGAATATTTGGAATGGAAGGAGACAATGGGTCACCATATGTTGTATGGTTCTTACCAGGAATGGCATTATGGCAAGCTATAAATGACAGTGTAATGAGTTCTAGTATGTCAATAAGAAGTTATAGTTACCTTGTAAAAAAAGTAGTATTTCCAGTAGATATAATACCAATTATATCATTAATAGGAAGTAGTTTTGTATCAATATTTTTAATGTTAGTTGCAACAGCTGTATGTGCAATTTTTGGATATATGCCAAATGTATTTATAATAATATATATAATAATAGCTTTGTATGCGTTTTTAATAGCATTTACAAGATTTACATCAGCATTAACAACACTTGTACCAGACTTTTCAAACTTACTTGGAATATTAATGCAACTATTTTTCTGGGCAACACCTGTTGTATGGAGTGTAACAAGACTTGCAGGACATACAAAAATATTACAAATAATTCAATGTATGCCATTTTCATATTTGATTACAGCATTTAGAGGAGCATTTATGGGAGAAAATATAATAATTGCAAATCATGGATTATATACAATAATCTTTTGGGTAATTACAATAGTAATGTTTATATGGGGAAATCACATTTTTAATAAAAACAAAAAAGATTTTGCAGATGTATTATAGTGAAGAAGGGAAAATAGAATGCAAGAAACAGTAGATGTATTATTAGCAACTTATAATGGTGAGAAATATATTAGAGAACAAATTGAAAGTATATTAAATCAAACTTATAAAAATATTAGATTAATAATATCAGATGATTGTTCAAAAGATAATACACCAGAAATATTAAAAGAATATGAAAAGAATGATAATAGAGTAGAATTATATATACAAGAAGAAAATTTAGGAGTTGTAAAAAACATAGAATTCTTATTAGGTAAAGTAAAAGATAAGTATTATATGTTATCAGACCAAGATGATGTGTGGCTTCCAGAAAAAATAGAAAAATCATTAGAAACATTAATAAATAAAAATGTTGATTTGGTTTTTGGAGATTTAGAGGTTGTTGACCAAGATTTGAAGACTATGTATCCATCATTTGGCGATTTTATGTTATTAAATAAAAAAATTAATAAATACATTAATAGTACAAAACTGAATTATATATATAATTGTGTTACTGGATGTACAGTACTAGCAAAAAAGGAGACAATTCAAAAAATATTACCATTACCTGAAAGGTCTAAATATTTAATACATGATCATTGGATTGGATTAATGGTTAGTATTTATGGAAAAGTGGCATATATGCCAGAAAAATATATAAAATATAGGCAACATGGAAATAATCAAGTTGGTACTGAAAAAATATCACATGGTTTTAGAAAATTAGATCAAGTAAGAGAACTATTTATAAATGTAAAATTAGGAGTATTTGGTACCTATGTAGAAAATAATGATAGATTTCCAGAAAGTATGCAAAAACTTAATGTTGAAATATATGATTATTTTAAAATGATACAAAATAAGAAAAATATAAATTTTAGAAAATGGGGAACTTTTCATAAATTATATAAAACTGAAAGTTTTAGCTATTATATGTTAAATTTCATAATAATGAATCTACCAATATTAGGAAGACCATTATTTAATATAAGATATGGAATACTAAAAATTTTAGGAAAAAGATAAAGAGGTTAAAGAATGGACAAAGAAAATCTAGAAAATGAGTGTGTAATTGAGATTAAAAATTTAAGAAAAGATTATAAGATGTATAAAACAAAAAAAGCAAGATTGTTGGAAGCTGTTTTACCATTTTATCAAAATCATGGTACATTTAGTGCAATTAATGATTTGAATTTGGAAATTCATAAAGGTGAGGTACTTGGAATTTTGGGAAAAAATGGTGCAGGAAAATCAACTTTATTAAAAATGATAACAGGTGTTGTAACACCTACTTCTGGAACAATAAAAGTAAATGGAAAAATTAGTTCATTATTAGAATTAGGAGCAGCATTTAATCAAGAATTAACAGGTGAAGAAAATATATATCAACATGGACAGGTTATGGGATTGACAAAAGAAGAAATAGAAGCTACAAAACAGGATATAATTGATTTCGCAGATATAGGAGATCATTTATATCAACCTGTAAAGACATATTCATCAGGTATGTTTGCTCGTTTAGCATTTGCATGTGCAATAAATGTAAATCCGGATATCTTAATTGTTGACGAAGTCTTATCAGTTGGAGATATTGCATTCCAATTAAAATGTTTCAAAAAATTTGAACAATTTAAAGAAAAAGGAAAAACAATACTTTTTGTTACACATAATATTACAGATGTTATAAGAAATTGCAATAGAGCAATAATTATATCAGATGGAAGTAAAATATTTGATGGTAATGTAAAAGATGGAGTAGAAAAATATAAAAAAATAATTGCAAAACAAGATGAAGATAAAAAAGAAATAGATGAAAAAGAAAAATTAAAAAATGAACATGAACAATCTTTGGGATTTAAAAATAATAATCAAGATGAATGGAAGAAAAATTATGCAATAAATCCTAATATTATAGAATATGGAAATGAACAAGCTGATTTAATTGACTTCGGGATTTTTGATACAAACGGAAATATATTAACATCAATTCCAAATGATAGAGAAATTATATTAAAATCAAAAGTTGTATTTAATGAAAAAATTATAGATCCAATTTTTACAATGACTGTAAAAGATTTTAAAGGATTAGACATGATGGGAACAAATACTTTGATAGAAAAAATAGTAACAGGAACTTTTGAAAAAGGTGATACAGCAATTATAGAATTTAAGCAAAAAATTAGTTTAGCACCTAATAAATATACTTTATCATTTAGTTGTACTCATTTTGATGGAAATGGAGAATTGGAAGTATTAAGCAGAAAATATGATGCATTATTAGTTGAAATAACTTCAAATAAAGACACTGTCGGATTATATAGATTAGATTCTGACATAAATATCATAAAAACAAAAGGGGCTAATTAATATGAGAAAAAACAAAATTTTAAAAGTAATTGTAATTATATTGTGTATTATTTTAGTAATAGGGATTTTTTCATATGTAAAAAGAAGAAGCAATTATATTTATTTAACTCAATTTTCACCAACAACAGGAAGACAAATGATGGGATATGGAATAAAAACAATAAATGGAAAAATTGTAATAATCGACGGTGGGACACAAGATGATGCTGAACAACTTGAAAAATATATTATTGATAATGGTGGAGAAGTATATGCATGGTTTATAACACATCCACATATTGACCATGCAGGAGCATTTGAAATAATTTCACAGAATGATGAAATAAAAATTGATAATATCTATATGTCAATAATAGATAAAGATTGGTATATATCAAATGAACCATCAAGAGAAGTAGATATAAATGAATTTTTTAAAGTAATTGAAGATGAAAAAATTGCTGAAAAAATAATACAACCACAAATAAATGATATAATTAAAATTGACAATATTACTGCTAAAATTTTGGGAATAAAAAATACAGAAATTATTAATAATGCAATTAATAATTCTAGTATGGTAATACAAATAAAGGTTAATCAAAAGAAAATATTATTTTTAGGTGATATGGGAACAGAAAGCAGTGAAAAATTAATAAAAAATCAAGGAAAAAATTTAAAATCTGATATTGTACAAGTTGCGCATCATGGACAAAATGGAGCAACAGAAGAGTTATACAAAATAGTAAAACCAGAAATATGTTTATGGCCAACAACTGAGTGGTTATGGAATAACTCTATTGATGGTAATGAAGGTACAGGACCTTGGAAAACAGCAGAAACAAGAAAATGGATGAGTGACTTAAAAATAAAACAAAATTACTTGGCACAAAATGGAATACAGAGTATCAAAATTTTTTAGACATAATTAAATTAAGAAAATGAAAGGTAAAGATATGGAAGATGAAAAAAATGAGATAGAAATGCTATCTAATACTAGAAAAAATATAATTAGTTGGTATCCATTTGAACCAAATGCTACATTATTAGAGATAAATGCAGATTCAAAACAAATAACAGAAGAATTAAAGAAAAAAATTAAAAATGTTACAATAATAGAATCTAGTGAAATAGAGAATATATCAGAAAGATTTGATTATATTACAATAATTGGAATTGAAAATATAGAAGATATACAACAAATATTAAAAAATGTAAAAAGATTATTAAATCAA
The DNA here is from genome assembly GCA_000438255.1 of Clostridium sp. CAG:389. Lineage (GTDB taxonomy): Bacteria > Bacillota > Clostridia > TANB77 > CAG-508 > CAG-269. The sequence continues at coordinate 16,718 of FR901928.1, read as the reverse complement.
AATGGAAAATTATTGATTGCAATGAACAATAAGTATTCAATAAAAAATTTGTCAACTAAAAGTGGAATTGATAAAATTTTAAACAACAATAATAGAGAATATACATTAAATCAAATACTTGACATGCTACAACAAGAGGGATTTGATAATACAAAAACATATTATCCATTAACAGATTACAAATTTACAAATGTTATATTTACAGATAAAAAAATATTAAAGAGTGAACTTTCTAGAAATATAGTTTATAATAGTGAAGATGAAATAAAATTCTTTGAAGAAAATGATTTGATGGATAAATTACTGGAAGATAATATAGAATTTAAAAATTTTACAAATTCGTATTTTATTGAAGTTTTTAATGGAGAATATACAGATAATGAAATCAGATTAGTTACATTTGCAAATATGAGAAAAGACGAGTATAAAATAATAACTATAATGAAAAATGATTTTATATATAAATATCCAGATAATGAAAAAAGTAAAAAGCATATAGAAAATGTAAAGAAAAATATAGATATAATGCTAAATTCAAAATTAAAAACAATAGACAGTTATGATGATGAAAAAATAATCAGTAAATATGTTGAAAATGATACATTTGATAGAATTATATTAAATACAGTAAAAAAAGAAAGTAAAGATAAGGCATTAGAATTAATAAAAAAATTTGAACAAACATTATTAGATAATTTAGAAGAAGGCTCAAAAGAAAATAATGTATTTGATAGATATGAGATTGAATATGAAAAAGATATAATAAATAACATGAAATTTGCAAAATATGGATTGTGGGATTTGATATTTCAAAATTGTTTTTATATAGATAATGATTTTTATTTTTATGATCAAGAATGGATGGAAGAAAATATACCAATAAAATTTATATTATATAGAGCAGTTAAATATTTTACAAAAATTAGAAAATATATTTCAATAGAAGAATTATACGAATATTTAAATATAGATGAAAAAGAACTTGAAATATTTGAAAAATTAGATGATAAAATTCAAGAAAAAAGTAGAAATGATAATACATGGAAAATACAAAAAAATGGAAAAAATATAGAAGAACTTAGAATACAAAAACTTACTGATAATCATACAATAAATTTGTTAAATAATGAAATTCAAAACAAAAATAATGAAATAGCAGAATTGAAAAAAGTATATGAAAATACTCAAAATAAAATTGATTTTATATATCAGTCAAAATCATGGAAAATAGCTGAAAAATTAAGAAAAATAAGACAAATGTTTAAATAATGAAAGGAATGGATTTACAAATGGCACAAAAAAAGAGAATTAGAGATAGATTATTTCCAGAAGGTGGGAAAATAAGAAGTTATTTAAGAACAACAAATAGATTTGTAAAAAGCATGTTTAGTATAGACTATCTAAAAGAACAAAAAAACAAAATAAAAGAAAAAGGTTGGAGAGTTACTTGGATAGAAATGAAAAGATATATGGTTATGGGAACAGCAGCAGAACCAGAAAACCTATATCAAATATGGATAGAAAAAAATGAACCAACAAAAGAAGAGTTACAAGAACAAAAAAATACTAAATTTAAAATAAATCCTAAAATTAGTATAATAATTCCAATGTATAACACACCAGTTAATTTTTTTGAAGAATTAGTTGATAATTTGATTGGACAAACATATTCAAATTGGGAATTATGTTTAGCAGATGGTAGTCCAGAAGAAAATAAAGAACTAGAAAAAATCTATAAAAAAGATGAAAGAATAAAATATAAATTTATTGGCGAAAACAAAGGAATTGCTGGAAATACAAATGAAGCATTATCTTTGGTTACAGGAGATTTTGTTGCATTACTAGACCATGATGATTTATTGCCATTATTCTCTTTATATGAAATAGTAAAATGTATAAATGAAAATCCAGATGCAGAATTTATTTATACAGATGAAGATAAATTTGAAAAATTAGGTGGAAAAAGATATGATCCATACTTCAAATCTGATTTTGCCCCAGATACATTAAGAGCCAATAATTTTATATGTCATTTTAGTGTGTTTAAAAAAGAATTAATGGACAAATTAGGCGGATTTAGAAGTGAATATGATGGAGCACAAGATTATGATATACTATTAAGAATGAGTGAAGAAACAAATAAAATAGTACATATTCCAAAAATATTATATCATTGGAGAGTACATGCACTATCTACTGCAAAAGCTGGTGGAACAGCAAAACCATATGCATATGAAGCTGGGATTAAAGCAATACAAGACCATATTAATAGACTTGGATTAAAAGGTACAGTAGAACAAGGAAATACATTAGGAACATACAAAATCAATTATGAAGTAATAGGAAATCCAAAGGTTTCTATAATAATTCCTAACAAAGATTATATTAATACACTTAAAGTATGTTTGAATTCATTAAAAAAACTTACTACATATGAAAATTATGAGATTATCGTTGTTGAAAATAATAGTGAAGAAAGTGAAACTTTTGAGTATTATAAAAAAATAGATGGAAAAGATAAAATCAAAGTTGTATATTTCCCAGAAAAAGAATTCAATTATTCAAAAATAATAAATTTTGGAGTAAAAAATTCAACAGGAGATTATATAATACAACTTAATAATGACACAGAGCTTATGACACCAAATTGGATACAAGAAATGCTTGGATTTGCTCAAAGGGAAGATGTTGGTGCAGTTGGTGTTGAATTATTTTATCCTGATAATACAATTCAACATGCAGGAATAATAATAGGAATTGGTGGAGTAGCTGGACATGTATTTAAGAACTTACCAAAAGGTATACATGGATATTTTTCAAAAGATGCTATGATACAAAATTTAAGTGCTGTTACAGCTGCATGCATAATGACACCAAAATCAATTTATGATGATGTTGATTATATGGATGAAAAATTTAAAGTTGCATTTAATGATGTTGACTTTTGCTTAAAAATTAGAGAAAAAGGAAAATTAATTGTATATAATCCATTTGTACAATTTAAACATTATGAATCAAAAAGTAGGGGATTTGAAGATACACCAGAAAAGAAAGAAAGATTTCAAGCAGAAATTGATAGGTTCCACGATAAATGGCAATCAGTTTTAGATAAAGGAGACCCATATTATAATATTAATTTAAGACTAGATAATGATCAATGTGCAATAAGAACTGAAAAGGTGGAATATTAAGAAGAAGGGAAAAATAGCTTTTAGCTAGGATAAGAAGATGAATGACAAAATTAATAATATAAAAACAATAATGATAAAAATTTTTAATAAAATGAAATATCCACTAGAATTTATATTTTCATTATTATTTATAATAGGAATGTATAAATTTATTACTGTAAAAAGTTATGAAGGATACTGGTCAAGAAAAATATTGATATATCTTATTTTTACAGGAATAGTAACACTTGGAATTTTAATATATAATTGCATAAAAGATAAAGATAAAGATAAAATTGAAAATATATTTCTTAATTTTGCAATACCAATAGGGTTAATGTATGCGATTTTTATGATGCCAACATATACACCAGATGCTGGTGCACATATATGGAAAGCATATGAATTATCAGAAGGAATTTTTATTACAAAAATAAATGATGAAGGAGAATCATTAACAACTGTACCAAAAGCATTAACGTCTTATGGAGAATCTATATTAACAAAATATAGTGTATTAAATGAAAGTAAAAATGATGAATTAGTAACAGATTATAATACAACAGTTGATGTAAACACACCAGCAAAAGGATATTTTTCATTATTTTATGTGATTTATGCAGTTGCGTTTTTAATTTCTAGAACATTATCTTTAAATATGATTATAGGACTATTTTTAGCAAGAATATTGAATTATATTTTAGTATTAGTTCTAGGATATATATCTATAAAGAAAATACCATTTGGTAAAATATTATTAGCAGTATATTTAATGATACCTATGATGCTTCAACAAGCAACGGCTATTTCAGTTGATAGTTTAATGAATGCAATAATAATTTTCTTTATTTCATATATATTAAGTTTAATGTTCAATAATGAGAATTTAAAGAAAAAAGAAATAATAATACTATTGGTTTTATCAGCGTTTATTGGATTATCAAAAGTAACATATATTCCATTACTTGGACTAGGATTAATATTATTAATTCGTAAAAAAGATTTAAGTTTAAAGAAAAAGATATTATTTAGTGTATTAGCTGTAATAGTATGTTTGGGAAGTATGTTTGCTTTAAGCAGAGCCACAAGTGGATTTACAAATAATAAAAGTATTGAAGCATATTTAGAAGAAGCAGGTGTTAATAGTCAAGAACAAATAAACGGAATTATAAGAAATCCAGTTCACTATTTAAAAGTACTTTATAATAATTTTAAAATAAATGGAACTTATTACCTATATAGTTGTATAGGAGAATATATGGGATGGTTAACTATAATGTCACCAATACAATATGTATACTTATACATAGCGGTATTGTTTGCGGCAATTTTTGTAGAAAACAATTCAGAAGTGTTAAATAAAAAAGAAAAAATATGGACATTTATGTTAGCATTATTAATGGATTTACTAATAGTAACAGGTTTATATATTGAATGGTCAAAAGTTAATGATTTAATAGTATTAGGAGTACAAGGAAGATATTTCTTACCAGTGACAATACTTATGTTATTATGTTTATGTCAAAAGGAAAATTATATAAAAATTAAAAATCCTAATATAGTAATGTTAGTATGTTCAAGTTTAGTAAACTTGCTATTTATAAAACAGATTATATTGTTCTTTATATAAAAAATTGAGAGGAGAAAAATGGCTATGAAAATCTTATTAATAGTCCCAGCATATAATGAAGAAGAAAATATACTAAAAGTGCGTAATATAATTGAGAACTATAATGAAAAAAGTGAACAAAAGCTGGATTATATAATAATTAATGACGGTTCTACTGATAATACAGAAAAAATATTAGAAGATAATAATATAAAACATATAAATTTAATTCACAATTTAGGAATTGGTGGAGCTGTTCAAACAGGATATAAATATGCACATGAAAATGATTATGATATAGCAATACAATTTGATGGTGATGGACAACATGATGTAAATTATGTTGAAAAAATATGCAAACCTTTAATTTTACAAGAAGCTGATATGGTAATAGGAACAAGATACTTAGATAAAAAAGAAAGCAATTTCCAATCTACATTTATGAGAAGATTTGGATCACAAATAATATCAATGTGTATAAAAACTTTTTGTGGTAAAAAAATAACAGATCCAACATCTGGTTTTAGAGCAGCAAATAAAAAAGTAATAAAAGAATTTGCTAATAGTTATCCAACAGAATATCCAGAACCTGAATCAACAGTTTCATTATTAGTAAATAATTATAAGATAGAGGAAGTTCCTGTTAGTATGAATGAAAGAGAAGCAGGGGTTTCATCAATAACAAAGAATTTTTGGAAACCAGCAGATTATATGATAAAAGTAGTTTTGGCAATAATTGTAGATAGTATTAGTTTGAAAAAAAGAGGAGGAAATAAATAATGCAATCAACATTAAAAATGGTATTAGTAGTGATTTTGGTTATTTATTTATTTATAATATCAAAATCTGTAAAACATAAAAACATGAGAATAAATTATTTAATATTTTGGTCTATTGCTGGAATTTTATTAATAATAGCATTATTAGCTCCAAATTTTATAGAAAATATTTCAAAAACATTTGGATTTGAATTACCAATAAACATGATTTTTAGTTGTGCAATTTTTGTTATTTTGTACTTAATATTTGATTTAACAAGATTAATAACAAAAGAGCAAAATAAAAATGTAATGCTTATACAAGAAATATCAATGCTAAAACAAAGAATAGAAAAAATCGAAAAAGAAGGAAATAAAAATGAAGGAATTTAAGAATCATACATTTGTAGTTTGTGCATATAAACAATCTGAATATTTAGAAGAATGTATACAATCATTAAAAAAACAGAATGTTCAGAGTAATATAATAATTTCAACTTCAACTCCAAATGAATATATTACAAATATTGCAAAAAAATATAATTTGCCAGTATATATAAATGAAGGAGAAAAAGGCATTGGAAAAGACTGGAACTTCGGAATAAGTAAGATAAAAACAGACTATGTTACAATAGCACATCAAGATGATGTATATAAACCAAACTATTTAGAAGAAATAGTAAAAAACATAGAAAAAGGAAATGATTTTGTAATAGCATTTACAGATTATAGAGAAATAAAAAATGGTAAAGAAATTGATTTAACAACAAACTTAAAAATAAAGAAAGCATTATTATTACCATTAAGATTCTTTAAAAAGTCTAAATTTTGGAAAAAAAGAGCTTTGTCATTAGGATGTAGTATATGTTGTCCAAGTGTCACAATAAATACTAAAATAACTGGTAAAAGCCCATATAAAACAGAATTGAAATGTGATTTGGACTGGGATACATGGGATAAGATGATAGAATATAAAGGAAAATTTTTATATATCCCAAAAGAGTTAATGCAACATAGAATACATGAAGAATCAGAAACATCTAATTTAATAGAAAATAATATTAGATTAGAAGAGGACTATATTATGTTTAAAAGATATTGGCCAGAACCAATTGCTAAGTTCTTGATGAAATTTTATGGAAAAGCTATAAAAACAAATGAAATGTAGAAAAAAAGGAGAATCTTTAATGAATAAGGAATTTTATAATGTAGTAATATTAATACCATCATATCAACCAGATGAAAAACTAACTAAATATGTTAATGAATTAATTGATAATAAATTTAGAAAAATACTTATTGTAAATGATGGCTCAGATGAAAAATGTAACAAAATCTTTGATGAACTAAAAAATAAAGAAGAATGTATAGTTTTAGAACATAAAGAAAATATGGGAAAAGGAAAAGCTTTAAAAACAGGTTTTGAATATTACATAAATAATATAGATAGAACAGAATTTGTTGGAATAGTTACAGCTGATAGTGATGGACAACATTCTGTAAAAGACACGATAAAAATAGCAGAATCTATTGATAAAAATAAAGATAATAAATCTATAACATTAGGAGTAAGAAATTTTAATAAAAAAGATGTTCCTTTTAGAAGTAAATTTGGAAATAATATGACAAGCTTTTTCTTAAAAGTATTGTATGGAGCTAAAATACAAGATACTCAAACAGGATTAAGAGGATTTACAAATCAAATAATGGAAGAATGCTTAGAAATTAAAGGCAACAGATATGAATATGAAACAAATATGCTTTTATATGCTATTAATAAAAAAATAGATATAACTCAAATTGAAATTGAGACAATTTACATAGAAGACAATAAATCATCACATTTTAATCCAATAAAAGATTCATTTAAAATATATAAATTGATATTTGGAAATTTTATTAAGTTTTCAATGTCAGGAATAATATCTTTTATAATTGATTATTTGTTATTTTTGTTATTTGCAAATATTATTTTTAAAGGATATGACTTAAAAAATTTAATTTTAGTTTCTACTGTCCTATCAAGAATAATTTCATCAGCAATAAACTTTACACTTAATAAAACAGTAGTATTTAATAATAAAGGTAATGAAAACACGATTTTATTAATAGTAAAATATTATACTTTATGTATTGTACAAATGTTGTTATCAGCAGGAATAGTATATGGAGTTTGCTGTTTTGTATCATTATCAAAAAATATAGTAAAAATAATAGTTGATTTGATTTTATTTTTTGTTAGTTATAAAATTCAGAAAGAAATAATATTTAAAAAACAGGAGCAATAATATGAGTTTAATTTTAGCACTAATTGTACTAATGGGAGTAGCAGTATTTACTAGTATAATTTTTAACAAAAAAATTGATAAAACAATAATTTTAAGTTTTTTTATAACAATATTTATTATATACATATTTGGATTTTTTGACCATCTTAAAGCAGGAGTTTATGCTGTTATAGCGTTATCATGTTTGATGTGGATAAGTAGTATAATTTTATTTTTTAGAAAAGATAAAAAAGAAATTATACATAATATAATAACACCTGGAATGATAATTTTTGGAATATTAACAATTGTTATGTTTGTATTTGAAAGAAGAAGAATGCTTGTCGAATGGGATGAATTTTCACATTGGGGAAGCGTTGTAAAATCAATGTTTTTAACAAATGGACTATCAGTAAAAGAAGGCTCATCTTTAATGTTTAAATCATATCCACCAGCAATATCTATTTTTGAATACTTTTTCCAAGTAATCAACCGGTAGATATTGTGAATACTTAATATATTATGCATATAAAGTGTTTGGAATAGCTTTATTTATACCTTTTTTAGATCATTTAAAATATGAAAAGGGAAGTATTATAAAAATAATCTTATATGTTACAATTATAATATGTGCACCTATAATTTTCTTTGATAATTATTATAATTCAGTATATATAGATGCAATATTAGGACTTACATTTGGCTTTTTATTATTAAAAATACTTGCACAAAAAGAAAAATATGAAATATTTGATATTCTTGTTATATCACTAGGATTATTTACATTGATATTAGAAAAAGATGTGGGAATATTTTTAGCATTAATAATATTAATAATATATTTTATAGATATGATTTTCTTTAAAAACAAAGAAGAATTTAAAAATATGAATAAGAAAAAAGCTATAAAATTAGTTGCATATATTTTATTACCAATACTAGGAATAATAATTGCAAAATATTCATGGAGTTATTTAATAAAAGTAAATAATGTAGAAGTAATGTTTTCACGGAAAATATGATTTAAAAGAATTTGTAAGAATTTTAGTAGGAAAAGAAACAACATCATATAGAAAACAAGTTATTTCTAATTTTAAAAATGCAATATTAAATAAAGGAATATATAGTGGAATAATAAGCCTTACAACAATTCAAATAGTAATAGTATCAGCACTAATTTTATTAGGATTAAGTAAATTCTTGAAACTTAAAAAAAGAGAAGCAGTTTTAATTAGTATTATATTTGGAGGATGGATAATTTACTTAATAGGATTATTAGTAACTTATTGCTATAAATTTAATGCTGCCGAAGCATTAGAATGTGCATCATTTTCAAGATATGTTGGAATTTATATAATAGGAATAATCTTTATTATTATTGGATTGATATTAGATAGAAAAGATATAACATTAAAACAATTATCAATTATAACATGTGTAATATTATTAATATCTCATATAAACATAATTTTTGATATAAAAGGAAATATAGAAAGTTCTGTTCAACAAAGAAATGCTTATATTGAAGAAGTTAACAAAATAAAAGAAAATATTGATGAAAATTGTAAAGGAATATATATAATAAGCATTATTTCAGATAATACAGAATATCCAGGATTTAAATATTTTGTTATGAGATATGAACTTATACCAATAAAATTTAATTATGACGAAGCTTATAGTATTACAACAAACAAAGAGAGAGTGTCAGGAAATATTGCATATATGTCATATGAACAATTAAAAGAAACAATTTTTAATAATTATGATTATGTTTATATAAATGATGTTGATGAAGAATTTAAAGAAGAATATGGAGAATTATTTAATTATAATGTAAAAAAACATAATTTATATAAAGTACAAGAGAATAAATTAGTAGATATGTATGAATGAAAGGAACATTAATGGAAAAAGATATACAATTTAAGAAAAATTTTATATGGAATATAATAGGTACAGGATTTAATGCTTTTAACTCATTATTTTTCATGATAGCTATAACAAGAATAAATGGAGTAGATAATGCAGGAATATATACAATTGCATATTCTACTGCATGTATTCTATATATGATAGGAATTTATGCAGGACGTATATATCAAGTTACAGAAAGCAATAAAACAATTACAAACAAAGATTATATCTTTAATAGAATGATATCATGTAGTATAATATTTGTAATAAGTATATTGTTTGTTATTATAAAAAGATATGATATGTATAAATCTTCAATTTTTATTATATTAGCATTATATAAATCATTAGAAGCATTTAGTGATGTACTTTATGGAATATTACAAAAAAACAATTTTTTAGATAAGGCAGGAAAATCTTGTTTTATAAAAGCATTATTAAGTTTAATTGTTTTTATACTTATAGATATTTTTACACATAATTTGATAATTGCATGTTTTTCAATAGTAGGAGTATATTTAGTAATTATTTTATTCTATGATTATAAACAAGTTAAAAAATTCATAGAAAATACAGAAAAAGTAGAAATGAAAAATGTTTTAAATATATTTAAAGGTGGATTTTTCACATTTGCAATATCTTTCCTAGGTGTGTATATGACTAATGCACAAAAATATGCAATAGATAGCTTCTTATCAGAAGATATACAAGCTATATTTGGAATAATAATTATGCCAGCTACTGTAATGGGATTATTAGCACAATTTTTAATACATCCTTATTTAAATGAAATTTTCGAATTATATAATTCAAAGGAATTTAAGAAAATAAAAAAAATATTATACAAAATAATATTAATTATTTTTGCAATTGGAATGCTTTGTTGTGTTGTTGGATATTTTCTAGGTACACCAGTTCTTGGATTTGTATATGGAATTGATTTATCTCAATATTCAGTACAGTTAACAATGATTTTGTTTGCAGCAACATTTTATACTATGGCTGGAATAATATCTCCAATATTGATAACAATGAGATGTAATTTAATACAATTTATAATATATACATTGATTTCATTGTTTGAATTGGTTTTATCAAATGTGATGGTATTTAAGGTTGGATTTGATGGGGCTATTTGGGCATATTTAATTACTATGATATTATATTTTGGAGTATTTTATATTGTTGCAATGAGAATTATAAAAAGTAAGGAAAAGGTTGTAGAATAATTTTTTATAAATATTTGATAATATATTACAATTAATGTAAATGAAGGAGAAAAATAATGAATATAGTATATACCTTAAATGATAAATTTGTACCACAAGTTGCTGCTGGAATTTGTTCTGTATGTGAAAACAACACTGATTTTGAAAACATAACATTTTATATAATTTCAAAAGAAATAACAGATGAAAACAAAGAAAAACTAACTAAACTTGTAAAAAAATATAATAGAAAAATTGAAATTATTGAATTAGGAGATATAAAAAAATATATTGATTTTGAATTTGACACAACAGGTTGGAATTCAATAGTATTAGCAAGACTAGTAATAGACAAACTATTACCTGAAACAATTGATAAAATACTTTATTTAGATGGAGATACAATCGTACGTGGAAATCTAAGTGAATTATGGAATACAGACATAAGTGAGTATATATTAGCTGCAAGCATAGAACCAACAGTAGATAGAGAAAGAAAAAAACAATTAGGACTAGAAAAATTACCATATTATAATGCAGGTATTTTATTAATAAATCTAAAAAAATGGAGAGAAGAAAAAGCAGGAAAAATAATTTTAGACTATTACAAAGCAAATGACGGAAAATTATTTGCAAATGACCAAGATGCAATAAATGGTTCATTAGCTGGAAAAATATATACATTATTACCTAAATATAATTTTTATAATATATTTTATCAATATCCATATAATTTTTTAGCAAAACTTATGAAACCAGTTGAATACATATCAAAAGAGGATTTTAAGCAATGTGTAAAAAATCCAATTATAATTCATTATTTAGGTGAAGAAAGACCTTGGAGAAAAGGAAATCATCATAAATATAAAAAAGATTATGATAAATATTTACAAAAAACAGATTGGAAAGACTGTGGAATAGAAAATGGATGGAACCTTTACTTTATATGTTGGTATATATTTAACTTTATATGTTGGTATATATTTAATTTTATTACAAAACCATTTCCATCTATAAGGTATAAAATAATAAATTCATTAATACCAACATTTATGAAAATAAGAGCAAAAAAATTAAGAAAATAAAAGGAGAAAAAATTATGAATCCAAAAATAACAATAATAATACCAGTATATAATGCAGAAAAATATCTACATAGATGTTTTGAAAGTATATTAGACAATGGATATGAAAATTTAGAAATTATACCGGTTAATGATGGCTCAAAAGATGGTTCACAAACAATTATAGATGAATATAAAGAAAAATATCCTAATATGTTTTTTCCTATAATTGAAGAAAATCAAGGAATTGGAATGGCAAGAAATAATGCACTAGAAAAAGCTACTGGTGATTATATAATGTTTATAGATAATGATGATTTTATTGACAAAGATTATATATCAAGACATATAAAAGAATTAGAAGAAAAAGATTATGATATGGTTTTGTCAGGATATAAAAGAGTTACAGATACTGAAACACAATTTAGTGTAACATTAGAAGATTATCCATGGTCAAGATATGTTTCAATAGCTCCATGGGGAAGATTATATAAAGCTAGTTTCTTAAAAGAAAATGATATTAAGTTTTTAAAAACACCTATTGGAGAAGATATATATTTTAATTTACAAGCAAATACACTTACAAATAATATTAAGATAATAGATTATGCTGGATATAATTGGTATCAAAATAACATAAGTGTTACAAACACAATATCAAATAAAATAAAGGGCATAAATGTTATAAATCTTTTAAACACACATTATGGAATTTTAAAAGAAAAAAATAGCATTAATGAAGAAAATTATGATTTAATACAAATCTATTTTATATTATTAGTTACACAATTTTTACAATGGCTAAGTTATAATTGTACATTTAAAGAAATAAGTAAATATTATGATGAATTTTTCGGTTGGATAAAAGAACATTTTCCAAAATATAAAAAGGTAAAATATTGGAAACTTACGAAAGGTGATAGATTAAAAATAAGGCTTATTATAGCAACAATGATGATTTCAAATAAATTACATTTAGGAAAAATTGCTGTATTTACTTATGGAAAACTTTTCTATTGATTTTAATGTCAATATGATTTAAAATCAATTTATAAAAATGTATTTGGAGGGGTGCTGTAAATGGATAAAAACAAAGAAAGAAGACTTAAACTTTTCTCTATTATAATATTATGTTCTTTATTATTAAATGTATTTTCTACAATTATCTTAGCAGATAATGAATTAGCAGAAAATAATTATGTAGCAAATGATATTGATGTTGAAAATAAAGACAATAATGAAACAATAGATGATGAAAATGAAGAAAATAATAATATAGTTGAAGATGATAATATAATTGAGGATAATAATATAATCGAAAATGAGACTGTAAAAAAAGACAACAATGTAGTTGATGATAAAACATTAGAAGACAATAATGTAGTCAATGAAATTGAAGATGTATGGGAAAATGATAATAATACTGAAAATGATTTTAGTGTATTATCAAGTACAAATTCATCATTAGGAATAAAGTATAGAACACATGTACAAAATGAGGGTTGGCAAAATTATGTACAAGATGAACAAATTGCGGGAACATCAGGTAAATCATTAAGATTAGAAGCTATTGATATGCAATTAGTAAACTCAAAACAAAATATAAATTTAAAATATCAAGTACATGTACAAAATATTGGATGGCAAGATTGGAAAAAGAACGGAGAAATGGCTGGAACATCTGGAAAAAGTTTTAGATTAGAAGCTATAAGAATTTGCTTAGATAGTTCTGATGAATATTCTGTAATGTATAGAGTACATGTACAAAATATTGGATGGCAAGAGTGGAAAACTGATGGAGAAATAGCAGGAACATCTGGACAAAGTTTAAGATTAGAAGCAATACAAATAAAAATTGTTCCAAAACAGAAAAAAGGAAGAATATATGTTGATACACCAGTAAATGGAAATACATATTATTCATCATCGAATATAAGTGTACAAGGTTGGAAAATGGCAAATGTTTCTAATAGTACAATAAAAGCATATATTGATGATAAAGAAATAGAAGCAAATAAAATTACATATTATAATAGAACAGATGTAACAAATTCTATATTAGATTATGGAACAGCAACTCAAAATCCGAAAGCTGGTTTTAAATTTAATATAAGTTCATCAAATTTATCAAGTGGAAAACATACAATAAAAATTGTAGCTTATTCAGGAAGTTCTATATTAGCTACAAATAGTGTTAACTTTTATGTTGATAAACAATTACATGTAACTTATAGAAGCCATGTACAAAATGTTGGATGGCAAGGATATGTAAAAGATGGACAAATGGCAGGAACATCTGGAAAATCTTATAGAGTAGAAGCTCTAAATATAAATTTGATAAATGCACCTTCAAATGCTAAAATTTTATATAGAACACATGTACAAAATATAGGTTGGCAACAATGGAAATCAAATGGAGAGCTAACTGGAACATCTGGGCAGTCATTAAGAATAGAAGCATTACAAATAAAATTAGAAAATATGGATGAATATACTGTTGAATATCAAGTACATATACAGGACATAGGATGGTCTGGTTGGTATATAGATGGAGAAACGGCAGGAACTGTTGGGCAAGGTAAGAGAATAGAGGCATTAAGAATTAGAATAGTTTCAAAATATAAACATAATTATAATGGAATTGATGTAAGTGCTTATAATGGTACTATCAATTGGGGAAATGTTAAAAGAAGCGGAATAGATTTTGCAATGATAAGAGTAGGATATAGAGGATATGGAAAAGCAGGAAATTTTAGAGAAGATGCAAATTTTAGAACAAATATTAAAGCAGCAAATCAATTAGATTTACCAGTAGGAATTTATTTTGTAACACAAGCAATTACAGAAGCAGAAGCAATAGAAGAAGCTAATTGGGTATTAGATAAAATTAAAGGATATAATGTAAAATATCCTATTGCAATTGATATAGAAGAACCTGGATTAGAAAGTCCATTTGATATTCCAAGAACACAAAATTTGGATAAAAATACACGTACATATTTGGCAAGTGTATTTTGTAAAACAATTCAAAATGCTGGATATACTCCAATAATATATACGAACCTTAATTGGGCTTATAATTATTTAAATATGACAGATTTGTTACAATATGATACATGGATAGCAAGACATAGAGATATAAACTTAGGACCTGGTTATAAATGGGACTATTCAATGTGGCAATATTCAAGTACAGGTACTGTTAATGGTATTTTAGGAAATGTAGATTTAAATATTTGTTATAAAAAATATTAAAAAGAGGAAAACAAAATGGAAAAAATAAAAGAATTATATAAGAAATATAAAGAAATAATAAATTATCTAATATTTGGTGTGCTTACAACAGTAGTTTCTTTAATAGTATATTATGTTGCTGTATACACATTTTTAAACCCAGAAAACGCAGTTCAGTTGCAAATTGCAAATATACTTTCATGGATTGCGGGTGTTACATTTGCATATTTTACAAATAGAAACTATGTATTTGATAGTAAAGAACAAAATAGATTGAAAGAAGCCGGAAAATTTGTTATGGCTAGGGTTGTAACTCTTTTAATGGATATGGTTATTATGTGGCTAGGCGTAACAGTATTATGCTTTAATGATAAAATAATGAAATTAATATCACAAGTTGTAATAATAATATCTAATTATGTTTTTAGTAAACTATTTGTATTTAAAAAGAAAAAAGATTAATTAGGAAAGGAATGTATTAAGAAATGGAAAAGAAAAAAGTAACATTAGTAATACCAATGTACTATGAAGAAAAAGTAGCAGAAGAATGCTATAAAAGAGTAAAAGAAAACTTAGAAAAATTAGAAAATTATGATCACGAAATAATATTTGTAAATGATGGAAGCAAAGACAAAACATTAGAAATATTAGAAAATATAGCTAGAAAAGATACAAATGTAAAAGTTATATCATTTTCAAGAAACTTTGGACATCAAGCAGCAGTAACAGCAGGACTTCAATATGTAACAGGTGATGCAATTGTTATAATGGATGCAGACCTTCAAGATCCACCAGAATTAATACCAGATATGTTAAAATTATGGGAAGATGGAAATGAAGTTATTTATGGAAAGAGAAAATCAAGAGAAGGGGAGAGTGCATTTAAATTATTTACAGCAAAAATGTTTTATAAAACTTTAAACGCATTATCAGATGTTGAAATTCCAAAAGATACTGGTGATTTTAGATTGGTTGATAGAAAAGTTGTTGATACTGTAAATTCTTTGCCAGAACATAATAAGTTTCTGAGAGGTTTATTTAGCTGGGTTGGTTATAAACAAGCTCCATTTGAATATGAGAGAAAAGAGAGATTTGCAGGTGAGACTAAATATCCATTAAAAAAGATGTTGAAATTAGCTTCTGATGGTATTATTAGTTTTTCAACTAAGCCTTTAAAATTGGTTGGTGCATTAGGTATGATTTCAATTGTTATTTCAATTATTATATTGATTTATGCATTGGTTTCTTTTGCTTGCCATTCTCCTAATTTGTCTGCTGGTTGGACTTCTATTATGGTTGCTATTACTTTTTTTGCTGGTATTCAGTTGATGTCTATTTGGATTATTGCTGAATATGTAGGTAGAATTTATGATGAGTGTAAACAAAGACCTCAATATATTGTTGATAAAAAAATTAATATAAAATAGTATGTGACATTGGTTATGGCCAGTAAGAAATTTGTGATTGCGTAGTTGCCTATATGTTTCTTTAA
>FR901927.1 GCA_000438255.1 Clostridium sp. CAG:389 | reverse complement strand
TGGTTTATTTACTTTTCCATCCCATCTTGCATTTGGATTTGCATATTTATTAAGTTCTTCTTCATATTGATTTAATAAAGATGTTTCTTTCTTCTGCTCTTTTTCTGTTTTTTCTTTTGCTAATTTTGCATTTTTAAATAGTCCTGTATTTGTTAATGATGATATTGTTATTCCTGACAATATCAATAAAATTATAATTGTTATTACTAATGCTATAAGTGTTATTCCTTTTGTATTTCTCAATGTTTGTTTCATTTTTTCATCTTTCCCTTCTTTGTTTATTCTTCATTTGTTTTATCTCGTTTTGAGATATCTATAAATAGATTTTATCATAGCTAGAAACACATTTCAACAGTTTTAGGTATATTTTAAATATAATATTATTTGTTGTTTCAATCTCAACATTATTAAGTCCATAATACCAAAAATCATATAAAGTTTGTGTATGTCTATATAATAGCAGAAATTAAAATGCCAATTGTTTGAATTGCAAATAAATTCAAAATATTAGAAGTAAGTAAGTTATTAGTAGCCTCAACAACACCAAGCATATCATCATCAACCTTTTTATAATGTCTTTGTGCTTCAAAAAAAGTAATCAATTCAGGTAAACTAGTTACAAAACCTAATAAAATTCCTACAATTACCTCTGAAACACCAAATAAATTACATAAATTTTCAAGTGTATCTCCTAATAATTCCCCAATAATAAATAACAGAATTCCAGTTATAATCAAAGCTAGAACATATACCATTACTTTTTTAGTATTTTTCTTTTGCTCATTTTTTTCTTCCTCAATTTCTTCTTCTAATTCTGCATCTTCATTTTTCAAATATAATTTATGAACATGATTATTTAAAAATCTAAACAAAATGTATAATATAATAAATAGTGGAACTACTGCTAGTTTTAACTCAATATCAAGTTTCAAAAAAATAACTGGTATTGCAATAGTAAAAAATACTAATATTAAGTCTGTTATTATAGCTCTATTTCTTAGTTTTGGAGTATTTTTATTTAATAATATTGCTCCTAAATATTGAATTAAATTTATGACATTTGAACTTAAAATATTATAAACGCTTGCTCCTGTTAATCCTCTTAGACTTGATGTTGTTATTGTTAATAGTTCTGGTACAGATGTTGCATATCCTGCTACATCTCCTACTGTTTTTGCTTTTAAGTTTAGAGCTTCCGCTAATTTTCTTAATGTTGTTACTAATATATATTTTGAAATTAATACTATAAGCCCTGAATACACTATGAATTTTATTATTTCTACTAACATTCCATTCTCTCCTTTGATGGTTGCATTCTGGAAAATCTTTTGGTGGTGTTC
>FR901926.1 GCA_000438255.1 Clostridium sp. CAG:389 | reverse complement strand
AGAGTATATATATTATTTATTAATGAAATTTGATATTGTGTTATTTAATTTTTTTTCTTCATGATATATATTAGTAAGTTGATTATAAAGACTTTGTTGTTCTTGCTGAATTTCTTTAAGTTCGTCATTATAATTGGGAGATGAATCATAAAATAATGAAGTAAACAAAGCAATAATAGCTATAATAATAGATATAATAGATAGGCAAAAGCTTACATTATAATTAGAAATAGAAATCTTGTCTTTCGAAGCTTTTTCTATTATTGAGTGTTTATCTAATACTTCTTTGTAATATTTATCTAAATTTTTAAAAGGTTTTTCTAAATATGGTTCAGCGAAACCTTTATGTGATTCAGCAATTTCATTAAAAATAAGATTATATCTGAAAATGTTCTTATTTATTTTACTGTATATATTATTAAATAAAATCCCAGTGCGATTATAATTTTGTTCAACTAAATTTCTTTCAACAGAAATAAGTTCATTTAATTCTCGTAATAAGTTTGCATATAAAATAAATATGCATATATTAGTTAGTTCAGTAGAGTCTACATAAATTTCTTCATGTCTATCTTCTTTTTCAATTATCATTAAATTACTAGATCTATTAATATGCCTAGAACTAGTTGTTAAATCTAAAATAAAATCGTGACTTATATAGGTTTGTTTATCTTTTTCATTATGTAATATGGTTAACCCAGAATGTTTATTATCATAATATGTAAAATCCATATCAAAAGCAGATAAAAAGCGATTATTTGTATCTTCAATATTAGAATAATAAGTATCTAGGCTGATAGGAGAATATTTGTCTATTTTACTTAGTTCAATATATTTTGAAATGAAATTATATGCTCGCATTTTTATTTCAATAATTTTTTCTCTTAGTAATGCTCTTTTTATTAATTCTGGGCTACAAGATGATCTTCCAATACGTTTTTTCTTATTATAGGTATATTTATAATAGCTTTCACAGTCAAATCCAGATGTAGCATGTATACAGTTATTTATTTCTAGCAACATTTCTTTAGAAAATATTAAATTAAAATTTATACCAAAATAATCATTTGAAAAATTAAATATTTCAATTTGTATGTAGTCTAGTATATTGTTTAATTTTTTGTCTTTTGGTGTACAATAACCGATATTGCTTCTTGATAAATAATTATTCGAATTTTGATGGCGAAATATTCGTTCTTTAAAATCATGACCGACAAAACTTCTAGTAAACATATTTTTTGATGGATTTTCTAATAATAGTTTTTCCATACCACTTATAAAAGCATTGATTTTGCTCTTAGGATATATATCAAGCATAAAAATATTTCCTGTAGAATAAAAGAAGTGATCTTTATCTAAAGGTTCAACTGTATTAGTAAAAATATCATCATCATACAAAGAATGTTCATAGTCTGAAAGGGGAAAAGGTTTTATGAATTTTTGTCGAATATCTCTTTTAAAATTGATCATTTTTTTTAACCTGTCTTCTTTTCTTTTTTCTCTTGTATTAACTAATTTTGTTGTTATTTTAAGCATTGATATACCTCCTTTAATTATTTTCTTCCAACCACTCATCAAATTCTTCATATGTTTTCTTTTCATTTCTAATGGCATCCATAAATTCTTTTGCTTCCTTCTTCCAATTCTCATAATCTTTTTTATAAACTTCTATATCAGGATTACGTTTTACTAGCATTGCTTTTTTTGCATAAATCTTACGATACTTACCATATACTTTATCATTTTCTTGTTTAATTCTTTGAGCAATTTGGTTACCAATGTCTTTACAGGTTTGAGAACCTTTAAATAAATTATCACAATATCTAACTCTTGGGTTATCAGTTATAAAGTATTTACCACAATTTTTACATTTTTTTATTATATAATTATTTTCTTCTACAAATTTAAATAATGTAATATAAAGTATAGTATAAACACTAGGACTTGTTGCATTAGTTTCGGCATATACATCAGCAAAATGTTGCCCAGTTGTGAAAAACTCCAATAATTTTTCTTCACTACTTTCAAGATATTCAGGAAAGATTTTATAATTAAAAGTATCATCTATTTGAAAATCAGTGACATACTGTTTTAATATTTTAAAATGTGAAGTATAATAAATATAGAAACGTATCTTATTAGTCATTGCTCTTGAATTTTCAAGAGGATGTTTGATGAATATGTAGTCAACAAATTCAGAGTAAATTTTTTGAACTTGTATAGCATCTTTTTTTATTGATTTGAAGTATTTTTTTCCTAAATTTTCAATCTCACTATAACTATAAGACTTATCAATCTTTAAATTTTCTATATCGTTTTTTTCAAAATATCTTATATAAGAGGTAAAAAATTTAGTAAACCAAACAAAATATTCATCAAAATTAGAGAAATCTGTATTTAAAAAATCAATTAAATTTGTTCCAGTGTCACAAATTGAAAAATGGTCTTTTATAAAGAAATGACAATTTGGAAGTTCACCTAATTTGTAGTAATGTAGCTTTTTGGGTATATCTAAATGATCTATTTTTCTTTTTATTTCATTTGTAAAAGGTTTGGTTTTTACACGTTTAGTAAATAATTCTTCATATTCTTTATATTCATCTTCAGTTAAGCAATCTTTTATAATATCTAAAATTGAAACGCCTTCAGGTAATTTGCGATCTGGATCACCATACAATAGAGTTATATGTTTAATTTCTTCTTCAGCAGTAATAGAGATGTGTATATTGCTATTTATTTTATTTTCTTTCATAATTCCTCCGTTAACAGTAAATAAGAACAATTAAAGTTAACTTGCTATCAAAATAACCTAAAAAGTATTTACAAAGTTAACTATAAACAATATAATACATTTGTTAACAAAAGTCAATATTAAATTACAAAAAAACAGGAGGTGATATTATGGAATTACAAAAGGTACAAAGGACAACACTAACAATGAAAGAAGCATCTGAGTATTTAGGAATATCATACTGGTTAATAAATCAACTTGTAAGGAAAAAGCAAATACCATGTGCTAAAGTAGGTGGAAAATATTTATTTAGAGTACAAGCTTTAGATGAATATTTAACAAAAATGGAACAAGAATCAATAGATTAGATTCAAAAGAAAGTGAGGAAAGGAGGATATGGCTAATTTACAATGGTTAAAATTATCTACGGATTTTTTTGATAATAACAAAATAAAATTGCTAGAAAGTGAAAAGGATGGGGATACAATAATTAGAGTATGGATACAACTTTTAATAACAGCAATGAAAAGCAATTATCAAGGTAGATTATCTATAACAGAAGATAAGCCAATGACGGCTGATGATATTTCAAAGATTATGGGAAAGCCTGAGAAAAAAATTACAAAATATTTGGAAAAATTTGAAGAATTACAAATGATTATTATAGAAGAAAATTTTTATAAAATCAAAAATTGGTCTAAGTACCAGAGTGCTGATAAACTTGAAGAAATCAGAATACAAAATTGTTTAAGACAACAAAAATATCGTGAAAAAAAGAAAAGTGAGAAAAAAAAGTAACGTTACAATAACGCAACGTAACACTAAAGAAGAGAAAAAGATTAGAAATAAAATAGAAAAAGAAGGAGATGAGAATAGAAGCGGATTTAAAGAATTCAAATTATAAAGTTATCACCAATGAAGGTGCAAAATGTGGATTTTGTAATAAAAATTTAAAGCCAATTGGATTGGATTATTTGTATGTAAATTATGATAAAAATATGATCGAATATGAAAGATGTAATTGTGAAAAAGCAATTCAATTTTGGAAAGAATTTGATTTAGAACAAGAAGAAAAACAAAGACAGGAAAAGAATAGAAAAATTATTAATAATATCTATAAAGATAACTATATGAAAAAGAGATTACAAAAGTATAATTTTGAAAATCATGTTGATACATATGAAGATACATCTATTATAAATCAATTAATAAAATTTACAAATTTATGTATTAAATCCAAAATGAAAAATGGATTAATAATTTTTGGAAATATAGGCTATGAAAAAACTTATTTAGCAGCTTGTATTGCTAATAAAATGATTGAAAATAATAAAATTGTATTGATGGAAAAAGGTAGTTCTATAATTGATAAAATTAAAGAATCATTTAACAAAGAAGGACTATCAGAAATAGAAATTATTGAACTATATTCTAATGTAGATATGTTAATTATTGATGATTTTGGTAATGAAAATTTAAGTAAATGGGCTTTGGATAAGTTATATAAAATCATTAGTAATAGATATGATAATGAATTACCAATTGTTATTACAACTAGATATAATAAAGAGCAATTAATTGAACAATTATCTACTGAAAATGATACAGAAATTGCAGAAGAAATTGTTGAAGTTTTGAATGAAATGTGTTATGGAATTTCAATTGTAGAAGAAATAAAATCAAAAGAAAAAGTTAGCATAAGCGACCAAACTATTTACTAACTCAATCTTAAAATCTAATAAAATTATAATATAAATTATAACAATTGTAAATAGAAAAAGTTTGAATTTTTGTTCAAACTTTTTCTGAAATTTAAACAAGAATTATAAAAAATGAATAAAAAATTTTCCTCGGAGAGCCAAAAAGGGTATTAGGGCGTTTTGCCCTAAACAGCAAAAATGGTGTCAAAACACCACGCTGGCGAATAT
>FR901925.1 GCA_000438255.1 Clostridium sp. CAG:389 | reverse complement strand
TTTTTTATCTTCATAATTATACCATTCTTTATCATCACTTGTTGTATCAACTGTTGTCCCTTCTGTTGAATCTGTTGGATCTGTAAATTTTATAGCACTCATACCAGTCATCAATTCTGGTTTATTTACTTTTCCATCCCATCTTTCATTTGGTGATGTATATCTATTAAGTTCTTCTTCATATTGATTCAATAATTCTTGTTCTTGTTTTTGAGCATCTTCTGTTCTATTTTTTGCTTCTTTTGCATTCTCAAATAATCCTGTATTCGTCAATGATGATATTGTTATTCCTGATAAAATAAGCAATATTATAATAGTAACTACCAATGCAACTAATGTTATTCCCTTATTTAATTTTTCTTTTGTTTTCATAAATTCCTCCTAATTTTTCTCTAACTATAACTTTAACATACACTATGTTATTTTACACATTTTATACTCTTGTATACTCATCATATACAATTATTTAATATTTTTTCAAAACACTTCAAATTATGTTTTAAAATCTTACTCCAAATATACTACCATAAAAAAAGCAAAAGTGCAATACTTTTGTCTGGTATTTTTAAAGATATTTTTGTGAGACAATTAATAATAGCTTTTATATGCTTAAATAAAAAATATTGGAGGAATAGTTATGTTTGAAGTATCAAAATATAAAAAAAGTAACGTAAAAATATCAATAAGATTACCTGAAAATATGAATGAAACATTGAAAAAAATAGCCAAAAAAGAAGACATGAGTTTCAACAATGTTATTGTAAGTTGTATTCAAAACTCACTAGATGAAATGGACCTAAACAAATATAAAGATGTTGAAATTACAGATTCTACTGAATTAAAAGTTTAAAACATAATTTAAAAAAGCACATATAAACTATCTAATATAGTTATACTGTGCTTTTTGTTATTATTCTTCCTTACCATTAATATTAAGTAACTTAAATATTTCAACGATAACAATAGGTGCAAAAACAAGACAAACAAGTTCTATAATATTTTCAGTTGGTAAAACTGGAATACTAAATATCTCTCTTAATCCAGGAATCCATAAAATAACAAATACTAAAAGTGCAGAAATTACAACAGCTCCAATCAATTTCATATTATTAAAAATTCCTGTTTTAAATATTGATTTTCTATTATTCCTTACATTAAATACATGTGTCAATTCTGAAAGTGCCAATGTAATAAATGCCATCGTTTGTCCAACTTCTATTTTAGACTGTTCCAGTGTTAAACCATTTATCGGCGTTTTTGTAGTACCTAAACCTATCATAAATGCAGCAAGTGTAAGTCCGCCAATCATTACACCTTGATATATAACTCTCCAAGTCATTCCTTTTGTAAAAACCCCTTTACCAGGTTTTACAGGTTTTCTTTGCATTATATCACTATTTGCTGGATCAAATGCCAATGCTAGTGCTGGCAATGAATCTGTTACTAAATTAATCCATAAAATATGAATTGGCAATAATATTTCTAAACTATTAATATCTGTTATTCCAAACCATTTACTAAATAAAGGTGTTAACAATGTTGCAAAAAATAATACAATTATTTCTCCTACATTGCTTGAAAGTAAAAATTGAATTACTTTTAAAATATTATCATATATTCTTCTACCTTCTTCTACTGCTGATACAACTGTTGCAAAATTATCATCTGTTAAAATAACATCTGCCGCTTCTTTGGCAACATCAGTTCCAACCACTCCCATTGCACAACCAATATCAGCCTTTTTAAGAGCCGGGCTATCATTAACACCATCACCCGTCATTGCAACAACTTCCCCATTCTTTTGCCAAGCATTTACAATTCTAACTTTATGCTCTGGTGAAACTCTAGCATAAACAGAATATTTTCTAACATTTTGTACTAATTCCTCATCTGTCATTTGTTCAAGTTCACTACCCGTTATAGCTTCATCATCATTTTCAAGAATGCCTAATTTTTTAGCAATTGCTGTTGCTGTAATTTTATGGTCCCCCGTAATCATTACAACTTTTATACCTGCTGTTTTGCACTTTTCAACAGCAACTTTTGCTTCTTCTCTTGGTGGATCTATCATTCCTACCATTCCTATAAAAATTAAGTCATTTTCTATTTGTGCCATCTCTTCTTTTGAAGGAATATGATCAATTTCTTTATAAGCACATCCTAATACCCTTAATGCATCTTTTGCTAGTTCTTCATTTTTTTCTCTTATTTTATTTACATATTCACCTATATTTTGATGTACTTCATTATTTATTTCATATGCTGAACATCTATTTAATAATTCATCTATTCCACCTTTTGTAAATACAACATATTTTCCATTTAATTGATTTACTGTTGTCATTAATTTTCTATCTGAATCAAATGGAATTTCTTGTACACGTGGAGTTCTATCATATAAACTTGGGTCAAAATTTAATTTAAAAGCCATATCAACTAATGCTGTTTCAGTTGGGTCTCCTGTCAAAGTTCCATCTTGTGATATTTTAGTATCATTGCATAACATATTTGCATATATCAATTTTTTTAATTCTTCATCAATTTCATCATCTTGAATATTATCCATATCTCTTATTGCTTCATTCCAGTAAATTTTTTCTACTGTCATTTTATTTTGTGTTAATGTCCCAGTCTTATCTGAACATATAACTGTACTACTTCCAAGAGTTTCAACAGCTGGTAATCTTTTTACAATTGCATTTTTCTTAACCATTTTTTGAACACCTATTGCTAAAACAATTGTTGATACTGCTGCTAAGCCTTCTGGTATTGCTGCAACTGCTAATGATACAGCAGTCATGAACATTTGAATTGGTTCTTTTCCTTGAATTAAACCTAGTACGAATATTACTATACAAATTATTAATGCTGCAATTCCTAATGTTTTTCCTAATTTATTTAATTTTTGTTGTAATGGTGTATCTTGTTTTTCTGTTGTATTAATCATACTTGCTATTTTTCCAACTTCTGTTGTCATACCTGTTTCTACAACAATTCCTTTTCCTCTACCATATGTTACCAAACTTGACGAAAATAACATATTTTTTCTGTCACCTATGCCAATTTCTGTTTCTTTAATTATTTCAGAACTTTTTTCAATTGGCACTGACTCACCTGTTAATGAACTTTCTTGTGATTTCAAATTTACTTCTTCTATAATTCTTAAATCTGCTGGTATATAATCCCCTGTATCAAGAACCACTAAATCACCTGGTACTAACTCTTTTGCTGGAATAACTCGTAACTTTCCATCTCTTATAACTTTTGATGCGTGGTCACTTAATTTTTGCAAAGCTTCCAATGATTTTTCAGCCTTGCTCTCTTGTGCTACTCCTATTATTGCATTTACTAAAACTACTATTAAAATTATTACTGTATCTGTTATTCCTTCTCCTTGTTTAATTCCAACAATACCTGATACAATTGCCGCAATTATTAACACTATTATAGAAAAATCTTTAAATTGGTCTAAAAACCTTTGTAACAATGTTTTCTTTTTTGCTGCTTGAAGTTCATTATATCCTTTTTTTTCCCTTATTTTTACAACTTGTTCTTCTTTTAGTCCATTTTCTTTGTTTGTTTCTAATTCTTTCTCAATTTCTTCGATTTCTTTGTTAAACCATTTTTTTCTTTCCATATCTTTTCCTCCAAATTTGGATTTTTTTCTTTTTTATTTTTTACTACTTTTGCTATATTTATACATTATCAAAAACTTGGGAAAGCTTTTTTATATTAAAAAATGAGACTTTTAAAAGAAATCTTATACATAGTTTTATGCTAAAATTTCTTTCAAAAGTCTCACTTACTTAATTTTATTTAAGCTTACTAACCAGATAATTTCTTATCGCGACTGTTGATTAGTAATTTTAAGCTACTCCCTTTTAAATATATTTTTGGTGACCCCTACGGGAATCGAACCCATGATTCCACCTTGAGAGGGTGGCGTCTTAACCGCTTGACCAAGGGGCCATATAAATGACTTTAATATTTATATCATTTTTTTTATAATTAGTCAAGCAATTCAGACTTAAATTTTGCAAAAAGGTTACTGGATAATAGTTACAGTTCAATTAATTCATTATTTCTTTTATAGCCTGTTCATATTGTTCCTTATTAGGAGCTTTACCATGCCATTCAGCCTTCCCCTCCATAAAAGAAACACCTTTGCCTTTTACAGTTTTAGCAATAATACAAACCGGCTTTCCCTCAACATTTCTAGCAACATCAAAAGCATCAATAATCTCTTGAACATTATGCCCATCAATATTTATAACTTGAAAACCAAAACTTTTAAACTTTTCATCAATTGGATACGAACTCATTACATCTTCAATTGTACCATCAATTTGCAAATTATTATTATCAACAATAACACATAAATTATCCAATTTATATTTATTTGAAGCCATTGCCGCTTCCCAAACCTGGCCTTCTTCAATTTCTCCATCACCCATTATGCAATACACTCTATAATCTTTATTATTTAATTTACCTGCAATTGCCATTCCATTTGCAGCAGATAATCCTTGGCCAAGCGAACCTGTTGTCATATCAACTCCTGGTATCTTGTTCATGTCCGGATGACCTTGTAATCTACTTTCTATATTTCTTAATGTGCGTAATTCTTCAACTTCAAAAAATCCTCTATTTGCTAGTGTTGAATATAGAGCTGGTGCACAATGTCCTTTTGATAAAACAAGTCTGTCTCTGTTTTCATCCTTTGGATTTTCTGGATTTATATTCATTTCATAAAAATATAAAACTGTCATTATATCTGCTATTGATAATGAACCCCCTGGATGTCCTGATTGCCCACTATATACTGCTTCAATAATTCCTTTTCTTATATCTTTTGCTATTTCACTTAATTTTTTGACGTCGTTTATCTTTTCCATTTTTCCTCCTAAAAGAATTTATCTTTGGTTAATAATGCATTAATTTTTTATTCTTCTCCAAAAATATTTCTAAATTCTTGCTCATTAATCTTTTCCTTAGCAAGTAATGTTTGAGCAATAATATCTAATTTGTCCCTATGCTCAATCAACAATTTTTGAGCATTACTATAAGCTTCATCAATTAATGATTTAACTTCTGCTCCAATTTTATCACCAATATTTTCTCCAAAAACAAACATATCATTTTGTTCTTTTCCTTGGAAATCAATTGGACCTAAGTTATCACTCATACCATATTTTGTAACCATCTCTCTTGCAATTTGTGTAGCAACTTCTATATCATTACTAGCACCTGTTGAAATATCATCTAAAACTAATTTTTCAGCAGCTCTACCACCAAGTAAAGCGACTAATTTTTCTTTCATTTCAGTTTTAGAAATATAATATTTATCTTCATCAGATTTGTACATTGTATATCCACCAGCAACACCTCTTGGAATTATTGATACTTCTTTTACAGAAGTTTGTGTTGGTAGATATTGACTAACTACTGCATGTCCTGCTTCATGATATGCTGTTAGTTTTTTGTCTTTTTCTGAGTATACCCTTGTTTTCTTTTCAAGACCTACTGTTACTTTTTTAACAGCTTCTTCTACATCTGAATTTTCAATTTCATCATGTTTATTGATTGTTGCAATAATTGCTGCTTCATTTAAAATGTTAGCTAGTTCTGCTCCTGTAAATCCAGCTGTATCTTCTGCAATACTCTCTAAATTAACATCATCTGATAATCTCTTATCTTCACTATGAATTTTTAAAATATCTAATCTTCCTTTTAAATCAGGTACTGGAATCGTAATTTGTCTATCAAATCTTCCTGGTCTTAACAATGCTTTATCTAGCATTTCTGGTCTATTTGTTGCAGCTAAAACAATTATTGTTTCTTCTGAGCTAAATCCATCCATTTCAACTAACAATTGATTTAATGTTTGATTGTTTTCTGTTTCAGCTCCGCTATTTGATGTTCTTCTTGCACCTATTGCATCTATTTCATCTATAAATACTATACATGGTGATAACTTTCTTGCTTTATCAAATAATTTTCTTACTCTTGAAGCTCCAAGTCCAGCAAACATTTCAATAAATTCTGAACCACTCATTGATATAAATGGTACATCTGCTTCACCTGCAATTGCTTTTGCTATTAGTGTTTTACCTGTTCCTGGTTTTCCATATAATAAAACTCCTTTTGGAATTTTAGCTCCCATTTTGCTGAATTTTTCTGGTTTCTTTAAAAAGTCTACTATTTCTATTAGTTCTTCTTTTTCTTCATCTAAACCTGCAACATCTTTAAACTTAATTTTTGTTTTTCTTTCTGTATCATCATATACTTGACCCTTTTCGCCCAATCCTTGCATTTTGAATATCATTACAAATAATGCAACCATTATTATTGTTGGAAGTAATGTAAATAATGTAGATGAAATTTGTGTTATTATACTTTTTGGTTTTTGTATTAATTCTATTTCATTTCCTTCTGATACTTTTTGTTGAACTAATACTATAAAAGCCTCTGTGTTTGGAACAACCGCTTTTTTCTCTTCATCTTCATTTTTCATTTTAACTTTTACAGATGTACTTCCTACTGTCATTTCTATTTTTTCTATATTTCCATATGACATTTCTTTTATTAAATCTGTATAAGCCAATGTTTTATCATCATTATCTTGTTTACTAGTTACAACATAAATAGCTATTCCTGCTAAAAAAACTGTTATCATTATTAATATTATTGATGAAATTAATAATTTGTTGTCTTTTTTTCCATTATTGTTTTTATTCATTTATTTTAGTTCCTTTCCCTCGTTAGTTATATCTCTTTAAGCATTTGAACCTTCTGGCTCATCACCATCTTCTGTTTTATCTTCTTTTTCATCTTCTGTTTTATTATCTGGTTTTTCTTCTTTTTTTGTATCTTTATTTTCATTATTTTTGTTTTCATCATCTTGTTTTTCTGAATCTTCTCTAACCATTTTTTCAACTTCTACAATTTTTTGTACTTCTCCTTGTTTTTTGTTGAATTCAGATTTTAATATAAATACTGCTGCAATCACATAAATTAATGCAACTAAAACATACATAACATCAAAATATGCTATTCTATATTGATAAAATGCATTTATAACTATATATACAAAATTTAGTATTGTTGATAGTGTCATCGCATATATAGCCATATTTAAAACTGCTACATATCTTACTTTTAATCTTAATATCATTGTTACAAAAAATCCAAATAAACTTATAAGTACTACATAAAATAATGTATTTATAAAATATATTGCATATGAATATATGAAAAATGTTAATAATAAGTTTAAATATAAATTAATCATATTTTTTCCTGTTAAATATTCAACTAATTCTTGTTTATTAAATTCTGTTACTCCCATTTCTCCTAATAATTCTTTATAATTATAATCTGTTGTTTTTCCAGTTCCTACTTCTTTTAGCATTAACTTATTTTTCAATACTATTACTGCATTTTCTTCATTACTAACATCATTTACATACTGATTTATTTGTTGTTCATCATCTGTATTTGTATCAATTATTATTTTACCAAAACTTTCATTTTCATCAATAATTATCTCTTCTGAATTTACTTTTAATGTACTGTCACTATATGTTATTTCTGGAATTTTTTCATCTATATACTTTGCAATCTTTTTTATATTTAGACTTGTTCTATATACTGTTGATCCTGCTGATGCAAATGCAAGTATTACTATTAATATTGCTAAATATTTTATCGCACTTTTAAATCCCTCTGCTGATAATTCTGGATATTTTTCTATTTTATCTATTGAATACCATATTTTTTTGAAAAAACCTTTTTTGCCATTTTCATTTTTATTTTTTGATTGTTCTTGGGCTTGTTCTTTTTCTTTAAGATTTTCTTCATTTTGTGGATTTTTTTTCATTTTATTTCCACTCCCTTCTAATACTACTATCAATATGTTTTAGATTAGCATTAAATATTACCTCATCATTTATATTCACATCTTTTCCAGTTATATCAACAGTAACATGATATGTTCCTACTCTTCCTAAAACAGGACATTTTTTACCATTAATAGTTACAAATATCTGCTGTTTTTTTAATGCATCTTTTATATCTCTTACTATATATCTAATTTTATCAACCATTCTAAACATATCTCTTCCAGTTTGAATATTTACTCCATCCATATACCCACATGGAATTATTGCAACTTTTGTTTCTTTTTGGGTTTTATATGCATTTGAATATCCAATATTAAAATCTTTTGGAAGAACTTTTATTTCTGCCACATTTGACTTTAAGTATCCTATTTTTCTTAATCCCATAGAATTTTTAAAAGCTATTTTTCCTGTGAAACCAGAGCCTACTCTTACTGCATTTAAATGCATATTTGGAAATTTTATAAATGCTGATGTATTACATACATGTAACATTCCTGTCTCAATTTCATTCATTTTTAAAACTTCTATACATTTCATATATCTATCAAATTGTTTTTCAGTATATTTGTCATCATAATATGAGTTTGAAAAATGTGTATATGTTCCTTCTATTTTTATATTTTTTACTTTTTTAAGACATTTAATCATTTCATCTCTGTTATCATATAAAAAACCATATCTTCCAAATCCTGTATCTATTTTCAAATGTACTTTTATCTTTTTTTCAAGTTCTTGTCCAACTTCGTCTACTACGTCTACTGCTTCTTTTGAACCAATTGTTAAGATGATATTGTTTTCAATTAATGTTTTTACATCTTCTTTAACAGCTGTTGAAGATAACATTAAAATTTTTGCTTCTTTTTCAGTAATTCCTGCTTGTCTTATTTTCAAAGCTTCTTCTACTGTTGAAACAGCTAAAAAATCTATTCCATTATCTATTAAAAATTGTGAATATTCTACAATTCCAAATCCATAACCATTTGCTTTAACAACTGCTATTATTTTCACTTTTCTTCCTTTGTCATCTGGTAAATTTGTTTCTGCATATTCTTTTATTTTTTCTATGTTATATCGTAAATCTTCTTTATTTATAACTACTGATTTCACATTTTTCTCCTTAAAATTTTTTGTCCTTTTGTGTCCCTTTTAGGACATTTCTATTTTGATATTTTTCTTTTTATTTGTCTTAATGTTCTAAATGCTTTTTCTGAGAATTTGTATAGTGAATATTTTACTGGTTTAAATGGTATATATATTTCTCCTATAAACTCTGTAAATTTTGCTCCAAATCCTTTTTTAAATCTATACAATCCGTATTGAGGATGATTCTCATCAACAACTCCTGATACTCCTCTAAAATCATATACATCATCATGTCTAGCAATTGCCATTTTTATCATTTCCCATTGTAATAAATAATTTGGCATTAAATTTCTATGTTGATTGCTACTTGCTCCATATAAATACCAAGTTTTGTTTCCATAAAATATCGGTATTACTCCTGATATTGGTTTTCCTTCATAATATGCCATTAATAGTTTCATATGTCCTTCTGGTACCATATTGTCATACATTTTTTCAAAATATGATAATGGTCTTGTTATGAATCCATCTCTGTTTCCTGTTTCTATCATGATTTTGTGGAAATCTTTTAAATCCTCTCTTGTTCCTTCTTTTACTGTTACTCCTTTTCTTCCTGCTAAACGAATATTGTATCTCCATTTCTGATGAAATCCTGCCATTATTTCTTCTTCTGTTTTGTCTTTTATATCTAATCTAAATACAAATCTTGGTTGTATTTCATCTTTAAAGTCTTTTGCATCATCTTTTATTTTATATCCTAAATTTATTACTATATCTCTAAATGCTTGGTCATCTTTTTCTACATCTGGTTCTATTCTTAGTCCAATTGCATTATATTTTTTAGCTATTTCTTTTGCTCCATCTGTTAATTGTTTCATTACTGATATGTCATGTATATCACATACTGGTCCTCTTGAAGCATACATTATATTTCCGAATATTGGCATTTTTCTAATCCATACACATAATGAACCTATTATATTTTTGTCATCATCTTCTGCTAATATTACTTCTGGTTTCCAATTTGGCTTTTTTATTTCCGCCCATTCTAATGATTGTTGGAAGTTGCATCTTTCATGCCCTTCTAAAAATTTTTTGTATTCTTTTTTCGAGTCTTCATCTTCTACAAATCTCATTCTTTGTTTTTCCTCCTAATATTATTTGTAATTCTTTCGTATTTTACACCATGTTCCATTTTTTTACAAGGTGTTTTACAGAAAATTTACATTCTTTATATATTATTATTTACAGTTCAGTAAAAATCTTTTTTATAGTATTGATGCCTATATGTTTTTGAAAATTGAACCG
>FR901924.1 GCA_000438255.1 Clostridium sp. CAG:389 | reverse complement strand
TTCCTCCGTCCCCAAATCCAGGTTTTTACATTGTCAAAGTTCCATTAGGAGTATTAGTAATAATCAAAATATCCTCTTCTCTCCCATTTTCAGCATTTATATAAACTAAAAACTCTTTATCATCAACTTTTCCTTTAAATTCATAGCACAAAATTTCAGTTTTAAATTCAGTTGGAATAATAGCCAATCCATCAGAAGCAATTTGTAAATCCTTATTCAATGTTTTCTTTGCAGATTCTTTGCTAATTTTAACATTAGATGTATCCCTTTGAGTATGATTATTTAAATACCCAGTTGTCTCAATACCCAAAACTTCACCATTATCTAATGCAACTTTAACTTTAATTAAATCAGAATAAACAACAACATCATTTTGAACATATGCATAATTTATAGTAACAATCCCATCTTGTTTTAAATAATAAGTTTCCTTCATATTCACAAAACCATGATTGTTTAAGAATTCTTTTCCCTTAACATTTGCCTCTTCCTGAGAAATAATTTCAGAATTAACATCTCTATTAGAATTCATGTAAACAATATGTCCACCCTTTTTAGAAATTGATATGCTAATACTATTTTCCGAATTTGTTTTTACTGAAAAATTATATTCAGGTATTGTTGCATTTTCTGAAAAGCCTAAACTTTCAATATTTTGCACATTATCTTTACCTATAAAATCAATAGCCTTTTGTTTTGCTATATCTTCATCAATATCATCACCTGTTAGTCCTTTTTTCTCTCCATTTGTAAGATGTTCAGAAAAGGCACCATCATATATTAAACCAGAATATTGATGAAAGTTTTCTTCTAAATTACTAAATCCGTCCATTGAACTTGTACTAACTTGTTGTGCAAATGCGGTAGTTCCTTTATTTGTGAGTTCGTCCCATTTAATTCTTCCAGAATTTATATCATCTGATAATTGATTTAAAGTATTTTCTAGTTCAACACTATAATTGTGTAAATCTTTTAGATTTTTTAAATCCTCATCTGACAGACTTTCATTATAAATATTTTTTCTTGATAATGAATAACTATAATCACTAACTTGATTTAAAAATTTCTCTGTATTTGCTAATTCTTGGCTTTCAATTGGCAATTGGGACAAATATGCTTGTGCCAGATTAGCTTCTCTCCACACATTTGTTAACGTTTCTGCACCATGTTCTGGTGTACTTGAAATTAATGATTTTGCTAGATATGTCTCTACATTTTGTACATAATCAACAACTTCATAA
This sequence comes from Clostridium sp. CAG:389, assembly GCA_000438255.1. Lineage (GTDB taxonomy): Bacteria > Bacillota > Clostridia > TANB77 > CAG-508 > CAG-269. The sequence continues at coordinate 18,188 of FR901924.1, read as the reverse complement.
AATGCCATATTATACGTGTTTTGTGATGCTGTTTTTGTTTCATTTTTATTGTTTACTATTACAGAAATCAAGCCTCCTACAACAACAATAAATACTACAATTGCAGCTATAATATATGCTTTATTTACTTCTACTTTTTTCATTTCCACTTTTCTCATAAAACTTTCATTCCCTTCTATTTACAAAATCTGTGTTTTCCAATAGTTTTAATTAATGGTCTAGACCAAATCCACTTATTGGTAGCAGTAGATGGATTAAAATAATACACACAACCACCAGTAGGATCCCATCCATTCATAGCGTCTTGTGCAGCCTTATATACTGTTGAGCCCTCACTTATAGCTGCATTTATTTGTCCATCTGATACAGCCGTGAATGCACCTGGCTGATAAATTACACCTGATATACTATTTGGAAATCTTGAATCTTTAACCCTATTCAAAATAACCGCACCAACTGCAACTTGCCCTTCATATGGTTCGCCTCTTGCTTCACCATTTATTGCTCTTGCCATTAGTTGAATATCTGATGTACTTGTTGTTTTTGCTAATGAAACATTGTTTATAGTTCCTTTATCCACAATAAATATACAAATTGTGGATAATATTATAAAAATTATTGTTAAAATTATTTTTAAATATTTTTTCACATTATCACCCTTTAATAAAATTTTCATTTATATTTTTTACATTTTTTTTAATATTATACAAATTTATAAAAAACATTGCCAATCAAATAATATATATGCTAAAATTAATATACTAAAATGTAACCAAAAAATATAAGGAGCAATTCATGAAAAAAATTTTAATTTTTTACGCATCATATGGAGGAGGTCATTTAAACGCCGCAAAATCCATAAAAGAATGCATAGATAACAATTATAATAACTGTGAAACAGAACTAATAGACTGCATGAAATACGTAAATAAACCAATAGAAATAGTTACAACAGCAGCATACAGAGAAATGGCAAAAAAAATGCCATGGGCTTGGGGAAAAATATACTCAGACTCACAAAAAGGTCCATTAGCACACATATCATCAAAATCAAATCAACTTTTAGCAATAAAACTTCTAAAACTTTTGAGAGAAAAACAACCCGATTTAATAATCTCAACACATCCATTTGGAAGTCAAATGTGTGCGTACTTAAAAAGAAAAGAAAAGATATCAGCAAAAATTGCAACAATAATGACAGACTTCTCACCACATGATCAATGGCTTGTTGAAAACGAAAATACAGATTATTTCTTTGTTGCTCATGATAAAATGAAAGAATATTTAATGTCAAAAAATATTCCAGAAAGCAAAATCTTTGCAACAGGAATACCTATCTCTTCTAGATTTTTAAAAACATATAATAGAGAAGAGATACTCAAAGAATTTGATTTAAAAGAAAATAAAAAAAATATTCTATTTTTTGGTGGTGGTGAATTTGGTCTTGGAAAAGCCAGAACTGTCGAAATTTTTAATAATCTAGTTAAAAATTTTAATGATATCCAAGTAATTGCCATTGCCGGAAAAAATGAAAAAATGAAATCTGAATTTGAAAAAATTGTTGAAGAAAATAATAAACAAGAATTTGTAAAAGTATTAGCATTTACAAATAAAGTACCTGAATTAATGTCAATTTCTGATTTAGTTATATCTAAACCAGGTGGTTTGACAACTTCTGAAAGTTTAGCTTCAAATTTACCTATGATTATTATTAACCCTATTCCTGGGCAAGAAGAAGAAAATGCCGAATTTTTAGAAAGCAAAGGCACAGGTATCTGGCTTAGAAAAAATGATTCTTCTCGTGAAGTTTTAAAAAGTATTATTGATGATTCTACAAAATTAAAAGAAATGAAAAAAAATACTGAGCAATTAGCAAAAAAACATTCTACTGATGATATTTGCAATGTCCTTTTAGAAACATTTTCTCAAAGATAAATATATAACTGTCTAAAAATAAATAGAAAATATAATTTGAAAATACTGTTATTAAAACATATATACTTCAAAATATTTTCTATTTATTTTTCTTCCAATGATTTTTTAGCTGCAATTATAGCAAGATTATCAGCAAATGCAGTAAAAAAAGCAGCAAGTACTGCAAGTTCATCTGCATCTAATTCTTCTCCAACAGCAATTGCAAGAGAACTTGCCACCCCAATTAAATTACAACTAGAAAAATCAGAAAAGCACATACAATACACCTCTAACATATTATATGTACTTTAATCTTGACATGTTAAATTTCTCTTCTACCTTCTAACGCCTTAGTCAAAGTAATTTCGTCAGTGTACTCTAAATCCCCACCAACAGGAATACCATGAGCAATTCTAGTAACTTTAACACCCAATGGCTTAATAAGTTTAGACAAATACATAGCAGTTGCTTCTCCCTCAACTCTTGGGTTTGTTGCCAATATAACTTCTTTTACACTTCCATCCATAAGTCTTGCAAGCAATTCTTTAATTTTAATATCATCTGGTCCAACACCATTCATAGGTGAAATAGAACCATGTAAAACATGATAAACACCTTTAAATTCATGTGTTTTTTCCATTGCTACAATATCTCTAACATCTTCTACAACACATATAGAAGACTGATCTCTTTTAGGACTAGAACATATTGGACATGGATCTGTATCAGAAATATTAAAACATTTACTACAATATTTCAAATTATGCTTTGCATCTTGTATTGACTTTATAAACTCATTTGTTTCTTCTTCTGAACAATTCAATATATAAAAAGCAAGTCTTGCAGCAGTTTTATGCCCTATACTAGGCAATTTTTCAAAGCTTTCTATTAATTTTTCAATTGATGGTGAATATAATGACATCCTTTTTCTCCTTTTATATTATAAAATGGACATGTTTTATAATCTCTTAATTTCATGTCCATTTTTATCTTTTAACTATCAATTATTTGATAATTACATTAACCCTGGAATATTAAATTTTCCAAACTCTTGACTTTGAGCACTATCTACTTTTCTTAATGCTTCATTCACACATGTTAAAATTAAGTCTTCTAACATCTCAACATCATCTGGGTCAACAACATCAGGTTTAATTTTTATTTCTTTTAAAACCTTTTCACCTGTAACTTTTACACTAATTGCTCCACCACCAGCAGTTGCATCAAACTCTTTGCTTGATAACTCCTCTTGTGATTTTTGCATTTCTTCTTGCATTTTTTTGGCTTGTTTCATTATATTATTCATATTCATTCCGCCAAATCCTCCCATACCACCTGGGAATCCTCCTCTTTTTGCCATTTTAAAATCCTCCTCTTTTTTTATTATTTTAATAATATTTTTTATAATATACGTCTTTTTTTATATGATGTCCCAAACAGACACGTACCTAAAAGTAAATTACACAATATTAAAAGGTATATCAGACTCACTTGCCAGCTTTTGTATATCATCCTCTGGGTGATGTTCAACAACTTGATTTTGTACATCATTTATATACTTAATTTGCATATTTTTACCACAAGCCATAGAAACCAAATTAGAAATTTCTTTAATATTCTCTTGTTTATCTAAAACAGCCTTTCCAAAAGCAGTCATACCTTTTCTAAATTTAATTTCAACAACAGAATCTCCAACCTGTTCAGCACTTGTATTCATTAAATTAGTATACAAAACAATCTTGCCATTTTGTTTCAAATCATTAACAATTTTAGGCCAACTCTTACTTAAATCATTTGAATATTTTTTAGTCATAGGTTGAGCATTTACAGTACTATTAGAAACAGTTTGAGTAACTTGCATTTTAGGTACATTGTTTCTAACAACATTATTTGTAGTAACCCCTGAAGGTACATTATTATATACAGTAGAATTATTAGTAATTGCAATTTTTCCAGATTTTAAATAATTTTCTATTTTTTCAAGTCTATCCTCTATATCTCCACCTGTACCAATTTCTTTACTACACAATTTAATAATTCCAGCTTGAAACATAATAGTTTTTTGTGTTGACCATTTCATATCATTCTCTAAATTTGATAATTCATAAATTAAATTTACAAGTTTTTCTTTTGTCACTTTATCTGATAAATTCTTTATATTTGTGACTTCATCTTCACTATACAACTCAGCTTTTCCAGAAGACTTATAAATTAAGACATCTTTTACATATTTAATAATTTCCCATAAAAAATTATTTAAATCTTTACCTTGATTTAAAATTTCATCCATACTAGCTAATGCTTTATCTATATCATATTCAACAATAGCATCAACTATACTATGTACGAATGTAATTTTAGGAATTCCGACCAAGTCTTTAATTTTATCTTCATCAATTTTATTTTCGCCGTCTTGCACACATCTTTCCAAAATTGATAATGCATCTCTCATTGCACCTTCTGCTAAAACTGAAATAATTTTTAAAGCCCCTTCTGTAATTTCTATATTACTTTCTTTACAAACTATCTCTAATCTTTTAATTATATCTTCATTTGATATCCTTTTAAAATCAAATCTTTGACACCTTGAAAGAATTGTTGCAGGTAGTTTTTGAGGTTCTGTTGTAGCTAAAATAAATTTAACATGTTCAGGTGGCTCTTCTAATGTTTTTAACAATGCATTAAAAGCCCCAGGTGAAAGCATATGAACCTCGTCTATTATATATACTCTATATTTTGCTTTTGTAGGTAAAAAATTGACCTCTTCACGAATACTCCTAATATCTTCAACACTGTTATTTGAAGCAGCATCCATTTCTACAATATCTGTAAGTGAGCCATTTAAAGCTCCTTTACAAATTTCACACTCATTGCAAGGCTCACCATCTTTTGGGTTTAAGCAATTTATTGCTCTTGCCAAAATTTTTGCAGATGATGTTTTACCAGTACCACGACCACCATTAAATAAATATGCATGTCCCACTCTATCTGCCATAATTTGATTTCTTAATGTTCTGGTAATATGTTCTTGTCCAACAAGTTCTGAAAACGTAATTGGTCTAAATTTTCTATAAAGAGCTGTGTACCCCATATTCTCACATCCTTTATATAAATATATTTCCTATATATAGTATAAAATTTAATCCCTCTATAGAGAGCACTCCACATAAAGATTTTCTACTTATTGCTGCTTCCTTCCGGACCTGACAAGGTTCATAGGTCTCTATTGGATTGCTCTCTATACAAAGATTAAATTTTATACCTTCTGTATTATATACTGACTTAGAAAAATTATCAAGTATTTTTTAAATTCTTTTAAAGATACTATTTTCTAAATCAGTATTTTCTTTACTTTGAATACCATCATCAACAACATTTCCGATTGGTAATTCTAATTTCATATTAGCTTTATAACTTTTTTTAGAATCCAAATTAATATTAATATCAAATGAAACTTCAAATTTCAAATCATCATAATTTACAGATAATTTTTTTAACAATTCATTATGATTTATTTCTCCATCATCATTAGAAATATAATTTCCAATTCCAGTAATAGCATATCTAAAAACAACTATACCACCTTGATTAGAAATTTTCATATTCTTGATATTAGAATTAATATCTCCTTCATATTCTATACTATTTGTTTCATTTTCTGAACTACTTATAAAAATTACATTTTCTACATCAACATCTGGCTTAAATAACTTCAATTGTCCTACACTTGGAGATTTTACAATATTAAAATTATTTATAACAACACTTGATATTGTTTCTGTATATTTATAATTTTCGTTCTTTTTTATATATAAATATATATCATTATTTTGATTAACTTCCAAATTCCATTTGTTTTCTGTGTCTTCTGTATCTGTTCCGTCAATATTACTTATTATTGATATTTTTGATAAATTGAATGGAGGATTTCCTTCTCCTTCAACATTATATTTTAATGATATGATTCCCGCAATAAATAGTATTGCAAAAATAATAACTAATACCATACATATATGAAATTGTCTTGTATTTGCTAATTGCTTTATTTTTTCCTTCAAATTTTCCTCCTAAAAATAAAAAACATTGGTGTGCCCAGAGGGACTCGAACCCCCATCTGTCGCTTAGGAGGCGACTACTCTATCCTGCTGAGCTATGAGCACATAAATCATATATACATACTATAACAGATTTTATCATTAATTTCAAGCAAAATTTTGACTTTGATGATTATTCATAGTATAATATATATATAAGGAAGTGATTAATATGGGAATGATTGATACTTTACGTAAAATTTTTAAAGACTCAAATAACAGGCCACTAATGCCAGAAGATGATTCTGGAAAAAAAGAAATTTTAGCTACTCAAATAGTAAACTTAGTAGATAAAATTAAAAAAATAAACAGTTTTGATAGCTGTTTATGGAATCTAAGAAATGTAACTACTTACTCATTAAAAAACAAAAGTTTAGGAGAATTACAGACATTACATTCTAGTTTAACAAACAGACTTGAAGAACTTACAAATCTGAAAGCAAAAGCAAACCAAACTTATCAAGACCTTGAAGCAGCAAAATGGACAGGAGAAAAACCTACACATTTAAGCAATCATGATTTTGATAGACTTCAAAATGATTATTCTAGATAAAAAAATAAGATTCAAGATAAATTATAACTTGAATCTTATTTTTTTTACTTTATAATACTCTTTTCTTAATGATAACAATTCCTGCTGTAATTATAATCAAACAAGACAATCCAATAACATAGTAAACTACATTATTATCACCAGTTGGTGGAATTACAGTAAGCTCTGCCCTACTATTTTTAGTATTATCATCACTCTCATGAGTATCAGAAACCTTCTCTAAATTAAAGTTACCTGGTGTCACTTTTCCCCATATACCATTTCTATTTTCACCATAGAAACGACCAACATCATTTGATATACTAACCACCTCTGAATAGTTTACAAATAATGAATCATCAGAAGTTGAAAGCACTTTACTTGCCCTTGCAGACACTAACGTTATAGTCTCGCCCTTAGGTATAGTAACATCACATTCATTTAACAATATTGTTCTTCTATTCTTAATAGCCTGATATACTTCTGGTTGAAGTAAAATCTGAATAGCACTTGGTTGTTGTAATTTCCATTCACCTTTATTAGCAGTATCTGTATAAGCAGTAACCATGTTTTCATCTATATAATCTATAACAGAATTTAGTTTTGATGCTACCGGTTTATCTGTACTTGCAATTATTCCATACTTGTAATAATTTTCAGTATTGTAATCCGCTTCTGACTTATTAATTACACTTATTGTATATCCAACATCCAAAGTTGAACCTTGTATTATTTCATTATCAGCCTCAATTTTCAACATACCATTTGGTGGATATGTAACATAATTCATAGTCATTGTTCTTGGGTCTCCTTCTACAATAACTTGACCTGATGCTGACGTTAATCTAATATAATCTATTTCTTTTATAAGTTCTAAACTTTGTCTTGGTCTTTCTGCAATACCAAATTTAACATTATATACACGTGATGGTGCTTTATAATCATATTCAGTAGTTTGATTTTTTGTATCCTCTATTGCAAAATTCATTTTTCCTGTTGTAGATATCATAAAGTGGTTACTTTCATTATCTTTAATTTCATCATAATTTGTTTTAACTGAATAAGTTATATCTTTTAAGTTTTTATTAATTTCCTGTCTTAACTTCCAATCATCAAGTGCTGATGAATAATCTGACAACGATGTATCTTCATACCAGTATTCTGATTTATCTTCCACTGCTTGTTTAAATTTATCAACTGTTATTATTGTAGATTTATAATCTTGTGTAGTTACACTTACATTATTAGATAATTTAGTTTGTAGATCTCCTATTGTTCCATATTTATATCTAACTACATATTCTCCTGGAATTATACCTTCAAAAATATATGTTCCGTCTTTTGGTGTCAAAGCATATGCATCTTTTATTACTACATCTCCATTATCACCTAATGTATATAATTTAATTGGTTCACTCTCAGAATCATTATATTTTATAAGTCTAACTTGAACTCCACTTACAGTATTATTACCTTCTTCATATTTACCATCACCTAATCTGCCTTCTTTGTCTTTAACTGTTGTCTCATCTTCAAATATCTTTCCAGAAACTGTTGGTGATTCTGTTCTCCTTGATATTTTTAAGTCTGGTGCACTATCTGTATCATCTTCATATGTAGAAACTTCTCCATATCTAATGTTTGCTGGTGCAGAATCTTTATCAATTCCTGCATAAGTTTTTTTGTTTGAATCATATGAAGCATATTCTTTTATTTCAGTTGTATTATTTAATATACGTGCAGATTGTTCATTAGTTTCTAATTTAGCTAATCCTGATATTTCACTTGTTTTCAATTCATATGTCAAATAAATTGTTGCAATTTTTCCTGGTTCTATAAGTGTACTAATTTCATCTGAATCCCATACTTTATGAGAAGACTCACTTGTTCCTGTTCTTTCTGTCCAATTAAGCTTGCTTCCATTTTCTATATAAGAATCCACAAAATCTAAATTTTCATCAGCATAATTTGTTAAACATTTTGGATTTACATATGCTACTGTACTTTCATTCTTTACTACAATTTTATAAGTTATATAAATTCTTAGTCTATTTGAATTACTTTCATCATTTTTTGTATATGATATATATGAATCATACACACCTCTTGTATATGTCATATCTTTGTACTTTCCAGCTCTGTTTTTAGCACTAACAGAAAATCCATCTAACAACATTTCACTTTCAGGTCTTGCATCATCTGGTACTCCTGTTTTAGCAAATTCACTTCTTTGTCCATAATTATATATATGCGAATATCCATTAATTGTCATACTCAAATTATCAATATCTGTTGCTATTGCCAAATCAGGTTGTTCTCTTTCATATATACCTAAATTGACATTTCTTATAACTCTCACTCCTGTACTCCATCTGAATGTATAACCTGCTGTTCGTGTATCAGCTAGCATTTTTCCTGCATTTACATCTGTACTTCCATCAAGTGATTCAGGAGTATATGATGTGTTTTGTACTAATTTTGAATTATAATTGTCTCCTCTTGTATATGTTAATGGTACATTTGCACTAGTTTTACCTTGTGTTCCGCTTCCTGTTTTTTGAGTATTTCCCATTACATAGTAATAATTTTCATTTACTCTTGTCCTATTTTGTGTTGTTTCACTAACTTTTGAACCATTTGCTGCATTTATATTCGTTGCTACTGTCTCATATTTTAGTCCATTATATTCAAATTCAATTGAATATTGTGAAATTTGAGAAATATCTATTGTATAATCATATGTTTTTGGATTATTGTCATCAATCTCATAATCGCCTCTTGCAGGGAAGAAATATTCTCCAATTTTATGAGACTTGTCTATATTTGTTGTATTTGTTCTTCTTTTAGCTATAACAACACCATTTTTCTTTAAGTATACCATTATTCCGCCAATTCTTACATCATCATCTGTTGCAGAGCTATTATCAGAAACTTTATATAGGTTATCTCTTACTGATGATTTTGTTTGTCTTTTATCTTCCCAAACATATCCTGCAATGTCTACACGTTTTTGTATATTTTTAGCATAATATAATGTATTTGCACCTTGATAATTATTATTTAAGTAAATTGCTTCATCTGCAATTCCTATATCATAATATTGTGCCATATCATCTGTTAATTCAACTTCTTCTACATGATAAATATAATATTGTGGCATATTTATTAATCTAAATTGACAATTACTATCTGTCCTAAATATTTGTGCATTTGCTTGATTAGTTTCTGAATATGAACTTGGTTTACTTGTATTTGCTACATAATTAGTTATATATCTTTTCGTTCCATTTCCTGGTATTGTATAATATACTTTGAATCCTATATTTTTAAATACTAATGGATCTAATGTAACATCACCTAATTGTTTATCTGATTCATTATCGTATAATGTATGTATTGTACTACCTGTTTGTCCAGCACTTACTTTACTATTATCAACTTTTTCAACTGTTAAATTTCCATATTTTCTATTTGTAAACCAAACAGTTGATGTATTATTCACACTTACACCTGTTGATTTCACAGTATCTGTTTGTAAAGTTAAATTATATCCCACAGGCGCGCCTATTTCAGTTACAGTATATGTTCCTGGTTGCAAATTATTAAATTGAATTAATCCACTTGCATTTGTTGTTCCATAAGAAATGATATTTGCTACCCCTCCTGTTATTCTAAAACTAGCTCCTGCTAATCTACTTCCTGTATCAACATCTGACTTTACAACTTGTATACTACCTTTATGTGTTTTTCCAGAAAGCCCTATTGTTTTTGAAATATTAAAGTATTCTGTTCTTGAATCAGACTTACTATTTGAACTTTTCATTCTCTGTACTATACTTGCATTATTAGCATGTTGTAATTTAGCATTGCCACCAGTATGCCCTGATACTGAATAACAGCTATACCATTCTCTCCAAGATCTTTCATAATATCTACTTCCTCCATTTACAAGAGTTTGAGATGCTGTAATATTTTTTACTTCTATTGTTTGTAATGGAAGTACAAAGTACAATGTATAGCTTCCTCCTCCATTATTTGTCAAGCTTATTTGTGAACCAGAAATTGAGCTTTCATAAACATAACTTCCATTATTAGCAACATAAGTACCTGATATACTAATTCCAACAGATTGATTTGTATATAAATAATATGGCCCTACAAGATAATTGCCTCCGCTTATTGAAAATTGAGCCGCTCCACTATTTTGTGACAAGCTAATTGTTGGATTTACAATACTTCTCAATTGCCATCCTGTATCATCAGTCGTACCAGCAAATGAATAATAATGATTTCCTGTTGAACACTGTCCCATTCCTGGATCCATACAATGATATAATACCCCATCATCACCATAATATGGTCCACCAGGTGATGGTCCTTTTATATTTAAAGCATATGTTGAATTTGCTCCAATTAACAAAAATACAAATATAAATAATGCAATTTTATTTAGATTTCCTATTTTCTTATTATGTTTTAATAATAAATATATAACTAATATTAAAACACCAATCATTATAATTATTATAAATATATTTCTTACAAGGCCTGTTTTTACAGAAATAATTACTGTTGCTTCTGAATAATCATCTTCATCTTTATTTTTATTTCCAGGTGTAGAGTCAATATCTTCTAAATTTTTTACATTTATACAATGAGCAATTTCTGCTGAGTTTATAAATGTTCCTATATCATCATCTGTTGAAAGTTGTTTTGTAACTGTTAATGTGACTTCTTTGCTTTCTCCACTACTTATTTTAGTCCCTGAAAGTATATTAGTATAAACATTTCCATCACTATTTGTTTTCCAGTTGTTATCATTTAATGTCATTCCATTTGGTAAATAATCTATTATTTCTGTAACGCTTCCATCTGTTGTTCCCTCATTTGTTACTACAATTTTATATTGTATTTCAATTGTTGTATTACTAATTTGTTTAACAGGAATCTCTATTTTAGCCATTTTTTGATTACTAAAATTATATTCTTTTGTCCCATTTCCATTTGTAACTTTAATTTTGTTAACATATTTATCTAATTTTAAATCAAATTTAGCTTTGTAAATTAATCCCATATTAATATCTGTAACATCATTTGAATTAACATTAATAATATCTGTTATTCCTACTTTCTTTACTACTCCATCTATCGCCACTTCTTTAAGTACTACATCAGAATTTTTATAATATTTACTTGAAACTTTATATTTAGTAACATCATATTCATCTTCATCAAATTCAAATAAAACTAAATATTTTCCATTTGAAATATTACTAAATTTATAATTTCCATTTTCATTTGTAGTCAAAATTTTCGAATTTCCATTTTCATCCTTTAAAATTGTATTATTATCTGCATTATAAATTTTTACAGTAATTCCTTCCATACTTTTTTCGTTGTTATTTAATCCATTTTCATCTTTATCAAACCAAACTTGTCCAGAAATATTATAACTTTTTTCACCTGGTTCAGGATCTGGCTCAGGATCTGGGTCCGGGTCTGGTGTTGGATCAGGATCAGGATTTGGATCTGGTTTCGGATCTGGCTCAGGATCTGGGTCTGGATCTGGATCTGGTATTGGATCAACATATCCTTCCGGAACTATTGTAAAAGATACCACATTAGAAACTTTAGTATGAATATATTTACCAGAAACAGTAACATAATTTGAAACAACAGTAGGTTCTTCTACCTCTCTCGCTGTTGCAGTAAATACTACTTCTAGTTCTCTTCCAGCAGGTATAGTAGTGTAAAATTCCATACTTGGTAAAATATTTCCGTCACTATCTGTCATCGTATTTCCTATATTTAAAGTAACATCTTTCCTTGGATATTCTTTTGTTGCTTCTTGTTTTAAATTATATTCTGTATATATATCATCTCCAAAATCATACATTTGGAATTTTGCTTCTCCACCATCTAAATATTCTGATAGATAATCATATACGTTTATTGATGTTCTTATTTTTGATTCATTTTTAATCTTCAAAGTATATGTTATTTTTTGGCCACTTTCTACATTTTTTCCAGTTTTATCTGATTCTTGTGTTACTGTAACATATTCAGGATAACAATCTCTTCTATTTTCATTAGATTGCACTTCATCAATACCATCAGACTTCACTACCATTGACATTTTAAGTTCATATACATTAATATTATCATCATAATTTCCTGTTGATGTTCTTACTATAATAGTTTTCTTTTGTCCTGGTGAAATATCACCAATATTAGCAACATATTTGTTATCTTTAAATTCACCAATATTTGGTGTATCACCTTCATATAAAATTGCTTCTAAAAAGCTTATTTCTTTTGAAAACTCTGAAGTTTCTATACTAACATTTTTAACAACACTATCTGAAACATTTTCTACTTCCAACCAATAATGCATATTATTTTTCTCGTCTCTTCCCATATAAGATTTTACAAATGCAGATAATATTGCTGGTTTTATAACATTTTCATTAGTTTTACTACTTATAATTTGATTTTGTACTTTAACTTCAACCGTATTTGATATATTTCTACTTTGTCCATTTAATTTATCAACAACTACTTCATAAAATCGTTCTTGAGTTTCTCCCGCTTCCAAAGAATCTATATTAATATCCCAATTTTTCATATTTTCATATTTTACATATTCATAATTTTCATAAAAATATGAACCCTTATCTATTGTTGCATAAACTGTTCCTTCTGGTATTTGACCATTAATATTAATATTCGAAATTTTATTATCACCATTATTTACAAGTGTTACAACATATTTAATTATTTGTTTATCATAAATCGTATCGCCATTTTTTAGAATTTTATTTCCAACTTGTGTTTGAATTTTTACATTCAAATTTTGTTTAATCTCTTCTATATTACTTGTTTCATCAGTATTTTGGGTGGTTCCTACATTATTATATATAGAATTTATTTCAATTCCTATTTGTTTAAATTCTTGTCCATCATTTTCATAGTCATTTTTATTTTCAACTTCATTTTTATATGTAACATTTATATTTGAATCAGTTGAATTTATATTTTGAGATAATATTATAGTTGCTGGAATTAATACATTTATTCCATTAACCAATGAATTTAACATATATTTTGTTTGTTCACCTTGCAATTCAATTCTTATCACTTTTGAATTTGACTTTTCTACTACTTCTTTTTTCACTATTTTAAAATTATCATCATACAATAATGAACAATTTCCTAACACAACATTCTCAACTTCTCTTGGTAATTGAATCTCAATAACAGGATTTTTAAATAAGCTATATTTTTCACTATTTGCAACAAGAGTAGCTGTAAAATTAACATCATTTTGTACATTATTTGTCCAATTTGTTTTATCAACATTTAGATCAATTCTTGTCTCTGCATCTTTAATTTCAGTTATGTTTTTACTTTCACAATTATAAATATCTTTTTGATATTCTCTTTCTTCCTCTTTTTCTTCATTAGAATCTTCATCTATATATTTTATAATCTCTTTTTCATTATTAAAACAAGAGATTGTATTTTTTAACTCTATTTTTTTTATATTAATATCTTTCATTGTCTCTTTTATTTGTCTAACATTTTGAATATTAATATCACCAATTTTTTCAGGCTGGCTTAATTTTATTATAAGCTCAGATATCTCATTTTCATATGCAATTTCAACTATTCCATTTTCATTAGTCTCTGTATCTTTATTAATTTCACCTAAAACATTTCCATCAATATCTAAAATCTGTAAATTTCCATTTTCACCTAATTCATCTAATACTTCATTTTTATTTATTTTTGTACTTTTATAAACTATATCCTGTGTTTCATTCTCAATATTTTCTAAATTCATAACGAAATTTTTAGTATCAATTTTAATTTCATCAGAAATTTGTTTATAACTTATTTGTATATTCATATTTTCAGTATATTCTGTTCTATAATCAGTATTATTTTTAAAATTTGAATTTATATATCCATTATAAATATCACTTGTTGTTACATCTGTTGAAATTAAGCCAGATAAATTTTCTGAAACTTCAAAATTTTGCATTATATCTTTTTGTATCTTAGTTTCTTCATCATTTTTAATATTTAACTGCATTTTACCAGAAAAATCTAATTTTCTATTTTCGTTATTTTCATTATAGCAATTTTCACTGTAATATAAAACAATTTGATATTCATCTCTTGCATCAGTTACATTTTCAGAATATATATTTCCATTGTCATCAGGTTCATTAACAGCTACAAGTTTGATTTTTCCAGTTTTATTATCATAAACATAATTAAAATCTTTACCATTATCATCACCATTTGTTGCCTTAGTAGATTTGGCTACAATTTCTATGTTCTCTGGATATTCATCATTAATTCTAGGAGTATTTAAAATAATTCCTGTTGAACTTAATGGATTGTATTCATGTCCATCTTCATATTCAATTCCTGTTTTTAAATTTGTTTGAATCATTAATCCAGCACTATCACCAACTTTAAAATTAACATACTTCTCCAAATTTAGTTCATACACTGCATTAATTTTAGACTCATCAATAATGTTTTGCACAGCTTCAACCGCACTAGAAATAACCAATAGCAATGAACTATTAACCATCATTAACATTATCGTAAAAATTGAAATTATTTTTCTAATGAATTCTTTCATCTAAACTCCTCCTATTCGTCACCTTTCGCCAATTTACCTTATTATAATTTTAATTAATTATCTTCTTATATTCAATATCAGTTTTTTCCATAATTTCAAATATTACAAGTAATTCCATTCAACTCACTAGGGAAGCTCATTACAGTCATTTTAGCTTCATAATTTTAAGTTTTTATTACATTTTTATTACAAAGGAGGAGGTGAACATAAAATCAGCACTATTCAATTAAAATTTAGATATTGACAATAAATGTTATAATATAATAAAAAAATTATTTTAGGAGGATTACCATGCAAAGAATTTTAAGTCATATGAGAAAAGCAATAGAAGACTATAATATGATAGAAGAAAACGATAAAATAGCAATTTGTCTATCAGGAGGAAAAGATTCAATAACAATGTTACATGCATTTAAAACATTACAAAGATTTTATCCAAAGAAATTTGACATAATTGCAATAAGTATAAATCCAGGATTCGAATTTTTTGATACTAACCTTTTACAAGAAATGTGTGATAAATTAGAAATACCACTATTTGTAGAAAATAATCATGCACAAGAAATCGTATTTGAAATAAGAAAAGAAAAAAATCCATGTTCACTATGTGCAAATTTACGAAGAGGAACTATAAACTCAATAGCCATAAGAGAAGGATGTAATAAAATAGCATTAGGTCATAATGAAGATGATGTTTTAGAAACATTTTTACTTAATTTATTTTACACAGGAAGTATTGGAACTTTTTCACCAGTAAGCCATATGGACCGTTCAGGAATCACACTAATTAGGCCTCTAATATATACACCTGAAAAAGAAACAAAAAGATTTGTTAAAAAAAATAACTTAACAGTAATGCAAAAAGTATGTCCTATGGATGGTACTTCAAAAAGAGAAGATATGAAACAAATGATTTTTTTACTTCAAAAAGATATTCCTATGATTAGAGCAAATTTATTTGGAGCTATAAAAAGAAACTTACCAGATTGGAAAAAATAAAAAAGCAAAATTAGAGGACGAATTTCCAAATTTTTTAACATCGTCCTCTAATTTCATATTTTAATTTCCTTTAACTAATTTTACCATTGCATCTTTTAAATTTTCTAAGCTTTCTGTTGCATCATTCTCATCTTTACCCTTAACACCAAAATACAATTTAATTTTAGGTTCTGTACCAGATGGACGAACACAACACCAAGCATTATTTTCTAATTGATAATATAAAACATTTGATTTAGGTAAACCTGTTTTACCTTCTTCACCTGTAACCATATCCTTTACATAGTCATTATCAACATCTTTAAAAGTTAAAACTTTATAATTTCCTATATTTTCTACGTCTTTATTTCTCATAGCTGTCATCATTTCTTTTATTTTTTCTGCACCTTCTGCACCTTCTAGAACAATTGAAACTTGATCTTCTTTGTAATATCCATATTTTTTATAAATATTATTCATTTGATCCCATAAAGTCTCTCCATTTTCTCTATAATAGCAAGCAGCCTCACATAATGCCATTACAGCAGCAATACCATCTTTATCTCTTGCATAATCACCTATTAAGCAACCATAACTTTCTTCAAATCCAAATACATATTTATATCCATCAGTTTTTTCTTCTTCTCTTTTCATGATAGCACCAATGTTTTTAAATCCTGTTAGAACTTCAAAACATTCTAATCCATAATTTGAAGCTATTGCTTTTGCTAAGTCTGATGAAACTATTGTTGTTATAAACATTCCTTTTTCAGGCAATATACCTTTTTCTTTCATTTGAGAAATTCTATATTCTGCGATTAATAATGCTGACATATTTCCTGTATATGTCATATATTCACCAGTTTTTAAATCTTTTGCATAAATTCCTAATCTATCTGCATCAGGGTCTGTTGCCAAAACAACATCTGCATCCACTTTTTTAGCTAATTCTAATGCTAATTTAAATGCTTTTTTATCTTCTGGATTTGGATAATCAACTGTTGGGAAATTTCCATCTGGTTCTTTTTGTTCAGGAACAACATATAAATTTTGTATTCCTATTTCTCTTAAAAGTCTTTCTGCAACTGTATTTCCTGTTCCATGTAATGGTGTATATACAACTTTTAAACTCTTTCCTTGTTCTTTTACAATTTCAGGATTTAATATTGAAGATTTTAAAGTATTAATATATTTATCATCCATTTCTGTTCCAACTATATTGAATAATCCTTTTTCAATTGCTTCTTCTTTTGACATTTCTTTAATTTCACTATATTCTGCTACTGCTCTTACTTTTGCAATTATATCTTTATCTCTTGGAGCAACTATTTGCGCACCATCATTCCAATAAACTTTGTATCCATTGTATTTTGGTGGATTATGGCTTGCAGTAATCATAACTCCTGCTGTACATTTTAATTCTCTAACTGCAAATGATAGTTCTGGTACTGGTCTTAAATTTTCAAATAAATATGTTTTTATTCCATTTGCATTCAAAATTAATGCAGTTTGTAAGCTAAATTCTTTTGACATTCTTCTTGAATCATAGCTTATTGCAACACCTTTATCTTGTGTTCCTTGTTCAATTATGTAATTTGCTAGTCCTTGTGTTGCTTTTCCAACTGTATATTTATTCATTCTGTTTGTTCCAGCTCCTATTACTCCACGTAATCCTGCTGTTCCAAATTCTAGTTCTTTGTAAAATCTGTCTTCAATTTCTTTTTCGTCATCTTTTATTTCTAATAATTCCTTTTTTGTTTCTTCATCAAAATCTGGGCTTTCACACCATCTTTTGTATTCTTCTAAATAATTTTTCATCTTATCAATCCTTTCTTTTATGTCAATAAATGATTTTATTTTGACAAATTGTTTTGATATGCCTATAATAACACTATTTATATAATAAATAAAGTGTTTTTAAAAAAATTATTTGACAAGTTCAAAAAATGTTACAGTTTAGTAAAATCTTTTGGCGAAGTCGTTGCTTATATGTTTTTAAAAATTGAACCGTTTG
>FR901923.1 GCA_000438255.1 Clostridium sp. CAG:389 | reverse complement strand
TATTAATTTTTGTAATATAATTATTTTAGTTGGAGGAAATGATGGAAGATAATATTATAGTAGGCGAAAGAATTAGGAAAATACGTGAAGCTTTAAAAATGAATAGAGAAAAATTCTCAGAGATGATAGATATTTCAGATGTTTTTTTAGGTCAAATTGAAAGAGGTGAACGCTCTTTAAGTACAAAAACTCTTGTTAAAATTGTAAAATTTACAGGTCTTTCTGCTGATTTTATTTTATTTGGTGATGAGTCTTCTAATACTACTATTGCTAAAATAAATAGAATTTTAAATAAATGCTCTGATTCAGTTTTAGAATATATTTATAATTTAATACATAGTACTTTTTACTTTTTTAAAAATAAAGAATAAATTTTTATTTTTTATTTTTTATTTTTTATAATTTTTCCGCTAATTCTAATTGTTCATTTGTTAGATTAAAATCTTGTCCATTATTGTTTATTAAGTTATGCAAGTTTTCTATTGTCTTTACTTCATTTAACAATTTTTCGATTGGAGCTAAATAATTTATTTCTTTTTTTATTTTATTATATTCTCTTTCCATTCCATTAAAATTTTTATTTTCGAGATAATTTTTCCAATTTTGAATATATTTTTCTGTATAACTTAATGCTTTTATTTGATTATTAAATGTATTTTCTATATTTTTCTCTACATTATTTAATATTGAATTTTTTCCTTGCTTTATTGTTCTAGCAACTGTTGAATTTATTAATCCATTAGAATGAACTCTATTTATTACAGTATCCAATAAACTTGAAATATTATCAATAATCCCTCCGCTTTTTACTGCTTCTTGCATTTGAGATATATTTTCAAAATTACCACTAATTATTCCAATAGCACTTTTACCTAAGTTTATTGCATCATCAATACTCTTCTTTATTCCATCTTTTAAACCATATTTAATTAAATTATCCTTTATATCTATTATTTGTTCTTCTATATAGTCTGGTAATATAGCCCTTATCCCTATGTCAATACCTGTATTTATTGTTTTTCCTAATGTAGTCTCTAAAAAATTATTTTGTTTATTTTCTATATCAATATTATTTTTTATTTCTATATCATTAGTTATATTATTTTGCATAATTATCCCTCCATTTATTTTTGTTTTTCTATTTGTTCTAATTCTTTTTCATTTAATCCTGTTACATTAATTATTATATTTTTATCAATTTTCATTTTTATCATTTTCTTTGCAATTTGTTTTATACTTTCCTTTTTTCCTTTTGTTATTCCTTTTGTTATTCCTTCTTTTTTTCCACTAATATAACTATTTTGTTTTTCCTCTTCTATCATTTCAAATACTGCTAACATATTTTTCTCTCCTTCCAATTTTTCCTTATATTTTTTTATTTCATTTTCACTTAAAATGTTATTTAATGTATATTCTATTATGTTGAATAATAAATTTTTTTGAGTATCATTATATTTGTTATTTTTATTTAAAATTTCATTTATTATTTTTTCAATATTTTCTTTTAATTCTTTATTTGTTTTTGATTTTTCTATTATCATTATTTTAGATAAAATACTCTCTTCTTTTAATAATTCTTGAAATTCATAATTATTTATATCTACTAAATTATATCTAATATCTTTTATTCCCTTATATTTATTAAATTCTGTTTTTAAAGTTGGTAGTTTAATACTTGCATCCCATTGTTTTCTTCCTGTGTATAAAACTATTGGTATTACTATCGGATATAAAATATTATTATTTTTATTTTTTATATTTTCTTTTCTAATTATTTCTATCTCATATTGTAATATTCTTATTGGCATCAAATAATCTATTTTTGTTTGATGTTCTATTAATATGTAAATTTCTTTATTTTTTATTTTATATACAATATCTGATTCTTGATTTCTAAAATCTATACTAATAAAACTACTATTATATTTTTCAACTTTATTTTCTTTTATTTTGTTTTTTAGTTTCAATATTTTATTTAAAAATATTATTAATTCTTTTTTATTATCTAATATTTTTCTAAAAGTTTTATCATGTTTGTTGTTTATATATTTTGTTTCTTTTTTATTGAAAGAATATCTCTCTT
>FR901922.1 GCA_000438255.1 Clostridium sp. CAG:389 | reverse complement strand
TATTTTTTTACTAGTGTTTTATATGCTTTTTCAATTATTTCTGGTGATGCATTTTTACTTACTTCTAAAATGTCGTAATAGTTTTCTTCCAATTAAATCATTCCCTTCTATTGATAATATAACATAAAAATACAAAAAAATAAATTGTATTTTTTAAAAATTTTATTTTATTAAATTATTATTAGTAATATTTTAATTTTTTAAAATATTATTGTAACTGAAATTTTTTAAATTCATAAAATGGAATAGGGGGGTTTTATGAGTTTTGGTTTAGTATTGTCAGGTGGTGGAGCAAAAGGAGCTGCACATATAGGTGTATTAAAAGCATTTGAAGAAGAAAAAGTAAAAATAGATTATATAGGAGGGACATCATCAGGGAGTATTGTAGCAACTTTATATGCTGCTGGATATAAATCTGATGATATTTATTATATTTTTAAAAAATATTGCAAAAAAATAAAGTATGTAGAATTAAAAAATATTTTTAAATTATTTTTTGGAATTACTTTAACTGGGTCAATAATAATTGATGGTTTAAATTCTGGGAAGTCAATAAAAAAATTAATTAATAAAATTTGTAGTGAAAAAAATATTTATAATATTTCTGATATAAAGACACCATTAGCAATTCCAAGTGTTGATATGAATACGGGGGATGTTATTTGTTTTACATCTTCTAAAATAAGAGCTTTTTCGGATAA
This sequence comes from Clostridium sp. CAG:389, assembly GCA_000438255.1. Classification (GTDB taxonomy): domain Bacteria; phylum Bacillota; class Clostridia; order TANB77; family CAG-508; genus CAG-269. The sequence goes on along the minus strand of FR901922.1, from coordinate 6,385 downwards.
TACAATTTTTGTTAATGATGCGAATATAGGGGAGTGTGTTCAGGCAAGTTGTAGTTTTCCGTCAGTTTTTTCTCCTTGTGATTTTAATAATCGAAAATTAGTTGATGGGGGTATTAGGGAAAATGTGCCTTGGAGAGAACTTAAATTTTTAGGCGCAAATAAAGTTGTAAGTGTTGTTTTTGAAAATGAGGTTGATAATAATTGTTGTAAAAATTTAGTTGATGTTGCTTTTCGTTCGTTCGAATTAATGGGGAAGGAACTTTCTAAGTATGAGCTTAGTGGAGCAGATTATTTGATTAAAATTAAGAGTAAAAAAATTTCTCTTTTAGATATGAGTAAGATGGATTATTTTTATGAATTGGGGTATAGAGAAACGAAAAAATTTATTTTAAAAAATTTAAAGGAATAATTGTAATAGGTAAATGTTTATTATATAATTAGTTTGCCTTCGAAAGGAGGTGAACTAAATGAAGGACATTAAAGAACTACTAAAAATCATTTTAATATTAAAACTTCTTGTGTTTTTGGAAAGTGATTGAAGTTTAAAAAGAACAGGACCGCCATCCTGTTCTTTTTATTAAATGAAAGACATTAAGAATTTTTAATATTTTGCTTAAGCTATTTGTAGTATACTATATATTTTATTATATGTCAATATTTACGAAAAAATCCATAATTAATAAAAATCTATTTAAATATATTTTTATTTAGATACTATTTTTAATTTCTAAACTTTTTCGGAATTTTCAATGTTTTTTTCAGAATTTTTATTCTCATTATCTAAAGCTATTTTTTCATTTTCATGATGTTGTAAATTATCCTTAGCAACAGTCATTAATAATTTAATTCTATTAGCCTGATTAGTCTCGCTAGCCCCTGGATCATAATCAACAGGAGAAATATTAGCATCTGGATATTTTTCTCTAATAGTTTTAATAACACCTTTACCAACAACATGATTTGGTAGGCAAGCAAAAGGTTGAACACAAATAATATTTGGAATATCATGTTCCATATATTCAATCATTTCAGCAGTCAAGAACCAACCTTCACCAGTTTGGTTTCCGATAGATAAAACGTCTTTTACTTTATCTTCTAAGTGCCAAATATCACAAGGTTGTAGGTATCCTTTTTTAGAATTTGCTAATGCAATTTTTTCATCTTTTTCTAATATATCTATTAATTTAATTGCAATTTTACTTATTTTTGCAGAAGTTTTATTTGTATTTAATAAACTATTAAATGTAATCTTATGTGTTGCCATAAATTTAACAAATCCCATAAAATCTGGAAGAATAACTTCTGCGCCTTCTTTTTCGAGCATTTCTGCTGCATAGTTGTTTCCAAAAGGATGGTATTTAATTAATACTTCTCCAACTATTCCAACCTTTGGTTTTTTAATAGATGTATCTAATTCAATTTTTTCAAAATCATTTACTATATCATAAATACTTTGTTTAAATTGTTTGTTTGTTGATTTTTTTACCATTTGTTTACATTTAGCCATCCACTCATCATATAGTTTTTGAGTTTCACCTTTGTTTATTTCATATGCTCTATTTTTTGTTAACATTTTTTGTAATAAGTCACCATAAACGACAGATTTTACTAATCCTTCAATTAGTTTAGGTGTTATTTTGAATCCGGGCATTTTTTCCATACCAACAACATTAAATGATATTACTGGTACATTGCTAAATCCAGCGTCTTTAAGAGCTTTTCTTATAAATCCAATATAGTTTGTTGCTCTACATCCACCACCTGTTTGTGACATGATTAAAGCTGTTTTATTTAAATCATATTTTCCAGATTCAAGTGCTTCAATCATTTGACCAGTTACTAAAATTGATGGATAACAAGCATCATTATTTACATATTTTAGACCTGTTTCAACTGTGTGTTGAGTACAGTCTCTTAGTAATACAGCATTATATCCTGCGGCTTGTACGGCAGATTCTAATAAATCAAAGTGTACTGGTGCCATTTGTGGTATTAAAATTGTATAATCTTTTCTCATTTCTTTTGTAAAGATTTTTTTCTTTAATCCGTAGTCACCATCGGCTTTTTCTTCTTGTTTTTTTGCCATACGTTTATTCATACTTGCTAGAAGTGAACGTATACGAATTCTTACAGCCCCTAGGTTGTTAACCTCATCTATTTTAATTAATGTATACATTTTATCATAACTTGATAAAATCTCTTCAACCTGGTCTGTTGTTACTGCATCAACACCACAGCCAAATGAATTTAATTGTACTAATTCTAGGTTATCATGTTTACCGACGAAGTCTGCTGCTGCGTAAAGTCTTGCGTGGAATACCCATTGGTCAACAACTCTTATTGGACGTTTTGCTTCTGTTTTGTCAGATACACTGTCTTCTGTTAAAACACATAATCCTAATGATGTTATTAATGTGTCTATACCGTGGTTGATTTCTGGATCAATATGATATGGTCTTCCTGCTAAAACAATTCCTCTTAGGTTGTTTTCTTCAATATATCTTACGGTTTCGGCTCCTTTGTCTCTTATATCTTTTTTACATTTTTGATATTCTGCTTCTGCTTTTTGTGCTGCTTCTAATAATTCTTTTTTAGTAAAGTTGTATTCTTTAAATTCATCCAATTCCATTATTTTTTTAACTAAATTTTTAGCGTCAAATGGTAAGAATGGATTCATAAATTTGATATTATGTGTTTTTAAATCTTCAACATTATTTTTTAGTACTTCTGAATATGATATTACTATTGGGCAGTTATAGTGATTGTCTGCTTTTTCATATTCTTTTCTAGAATATGGCATACATGGGTAAAATATTGTTTTTATTCCTTTTTCAATTAAGTTTTCAATATGACCATGTGAGATTTTTGCTGGGTAACATACTGATTCAGATGGCATAGATTCCATACCTTTTTCATATGTTTTTCTTGTACTCTTATCTGATATAATTACTCTAAATCCTAAGCTTGTAAGGAATGTAAACCAGAATGGATAGTCTTCATACATATTTAAAACTCTTGGAATTCCTATTGTTCCTCTTATTGCATATTCTTCGTCAAGTGGTTTATAATCAAATATTCTTTGATATTTGTATTGTACTAAGTTTGGTAAATTCTTTTTGTTTGTTGTAATACCTGCACCTTTTTCACAACGGTTTCCAGAAACATGTATAGCTCCATTGCTAAATTTGTTAATTGTTAATTTACAGTGGTTTTCACAATTATTACATCTTGTATGTGTTACTTTTATTTCTAATTTATCTATTTCATCAGATTTTAGTATAGTTGATGTATATTCCATATCTAAGTTTGATTCATATTGTTCTTTTGAAAGTAAAGCCATTCCATAGGCACCCATTAGTCCAGAGATATCTGGTCTTACTACATTTTTACCTACTATTTTTTCAAATGCTCTTAATACAGCATCATTATAGAATGTTCCACCCTGTACTACAATGTGGTCTCCCAAAGTGGCTGTATCCCTAACTTTCATAACCTTTTGGATAGCATTTTTTATTACTGAATAAGAAAGTCCACTTGAAATATCTCCTACTGTGTAACCTTCTTTTTGAGCTTGTTTAATTTTTGAGTTCATAAATACTGTACATCTTGAACCTAAATCAACAGGTCTTTTCGCTTCAATTGCTTCTTTAACAAATTGTGATATTTCTAAGTTTAAGCTTTTGGCAAATGTTTCTATAAATGAACCACATCCAGATGAGCATGCTTCATTTAGCATTATATTGTCTATTACGCCATTTTTCATTTTGATGTATTTCATATCTTGTCCACCAATATCAATTATTGCTGTTACATCAGGTTCAAATTGTTTTGCAGCTGTATAATGTGCAATGGTTTCTATTTCATTTAAATCCACATTTAGGGCTGTTTGAATTAGTTTTTCACCATATCCTGTAACGCCACTATATCTTAGTGTTGCTTTTTCTGGTAGAATGTCATATAACTTTTTAAGCATATTCATAACACTTTTTAGTGGATTACCTTCATTGCTACCATATAGTGAATATAGTAAATTTCCATCTTTATCAATCAATACTAATTTTGTAGTTGTTGAACCAGCATCGATTCCTAAATAACAATCACCTTCATATGTTGAGATTTCAGTTCTTGCAACTTTTGCTTTGTCATGTCTTTGTTTAAAATTCTCGTAATCTTCTTTATTTTTAAATAAAGGTTCAATAGGATGTGTTGTATTATCTTGTGAATTTCTTAAATTTTCTATTTTTTGTTTTAATTCTTTTACTGTTATTGGCTTTGTATTTAAGGAATCAAGGGCTGCACCTTTTGCTACTAATAAATGTGCTTCCTCTGGTACAATTACTTCATCTGGTGTTAAATTAAGTGTTTCTATAAATCTTTTTCTTAATTCTGGTAAGTAACTTAAAGGACCACCTAAAAATGCAACATTTCCTCTAATTGGTCTTCCACAAGCTAATCCACTAATTGTTTGATTTACAACAGCTTGGAAGATTGATGCGGCTATATCTGCTTTTTCTGCTCCTTCATTTATTAAAGGTTGGATATCTGTTTTAGCAAAAACTCCACATCTTGAAGCTATTGGGTATATTGTTTTGTAGTCTTTTGCAAGTTCATTTAGACCGGCTGTGTCTGTGTGTAAAAGTGATGCCATTTGGTCTAAAAATGCACCTGTTCCACCTGCACATGTTCCATTCATTCTTTGTTCAATTGATTTTCCAAAATATATGATTTTTGCATCTTCTCCACCAAGTTCAATTACTACATCTGTTTGTGGAATATATTTTTCAACAGATCTTTTACATGATACAACTTCTTGTATGAATTCTACGCCTAAGAATTTACTTGCTGACATTGCACCAGAACCTGTAAGTGCTATTGTAAATGAGTTTTCTGGATACATTTTTGCTAAGTTTTCTAGTACATTGCAAACTGTATTTTTGGTATCTGAAAAGTGTCTTTGATAGTCTTTATATATTGTGTTTTGATTTTCATCCATTACTATTATTTTTACGGTTGTTGAGCCTACGTCTAATCCTACGTGTAAAGTTTTATTCATATTTAATTTCTCCTCTCGCTCGTATAAACATCCCTTGTATAATTATTGTTTTGTGTTAGGGCTATCTAGTTTTTACAATAATTTTTACACCTTAATTTTATACGCAAAATGCCTATTTGTCAAATGTTAAAATATGGAAATAATAAAGACTTTTTTGTTTTTGATACAAATCTTTTTGCATATTTTGGACAAACAAATAATAGTATTGAATATAAATAATAAAGGAAGTAGGGAGGAGACTATGAAAAATAAAAAAATTTTGATTTTATTTATAATTTCAGTAATTTTAATTGTAGTGATAGGATATTTTGCAATTAAGATTGTTAAACAAAAGAAGAGTAATGAGATTAGTGATGAATATGTGCCACAAGAGGAAATATCAGATGAACAGTCAAGAGAAACAATTGTGAGTCTATATTTTACAGATAAGGAAACAGGACTTTTGAAGCCAGAGGCAAGACTTGTTAATGTAAAAGATTTAATTAAATCACCTTATAGTGTTTTGATTGAACTTTTGGTTTCTGGTCCTAAAAATGATAAATTAAGGGTTGTTATTCCAGAGAATACTAAACTTCTTAATGCTTCTTTGGATAAAGAGTGCTTAACTTTGGATTTTTCGTCTGAAATTTTGAATTATAGTAAAGATGATAGTATGCTTAAAAATAATTTGATTTATTCTATTGTTAATACTGTTACAGAGTTAAATGAGGTTAATAAGGTTAAATTTTTGGTTAACGGACAGAATTGTAGTGATTTTGAGGAATTTTATGTTAGAAAATAAAAAAATAATATACAAAGTTTTTTATATGATTATTAGCATAAACTTTTAAAATTTGACATATATTAGATTATGTGCTAATATATATTTAGCAATTGCAAAACAAGTCTTTCAAAAAGAAATAAACAAAAAAGACTAGGAAACGTCTGTCAAAACAATTTTCCTAGTCTTTCTTTTTGCTATTCACTTAAATGCTTTACTATGTAGTAAATTAATATAAGTTTAAGTAAGTCTAACAAGTCTTTCATTAAGAAATAAACCTCCTTCCTGCCACAAAGCAAGTCGGCGATTTAATATTGATATAAAATTTTTTAATTGTCAATAGTTAATAAATATAAACTAATTTGTAAAATATTATAATTTTAAATTATAATATTAATGTTTTTTCTTTCTATTAAAAATTGTTGAAAAATTCTTATATAATCTAATATAATCCCAAAAATTTTGAAAATCATTTAAAAAATGTTCTACTTCATTTAATGAATTTATTGTATTTTTTTTACAAGTTTTAAAATTTAATTTTTTCTTTTTTGGAGGAGAAGGTTTTTTTGGTG
>FR901921.1 GCA_000438255.1 Clostridium sp. CAG:389 | reverse complement strand
AAATTATAATTGTTATTACTAATGCAATAAGCGTTATCCCCCTATTTTCTTTTTCCATCACTTTTATTCCTCCTTTGTATTTATCTCATTTTGAGATATTTCTAAATAAAAATCTCTTTCTTTTTTTAATTTTATCATAGCAGTAAGTCTATTTCAACAGTTTATTCCTATTTTTATATTTTTGTAATACTTTTGTAATACAATTGTAATTTAATAAAAATATTTCCAATATTCACTTTTTTATAACGTTATATCTCATTTTGAGATTTTTCGTGACATTATCATTTATTTATTTTATATTTTATATAAATCTATTGGTTGTACTATAATCAATAATTAAATTTTTACATAAAAGGAATGATATTCATGAGATTACGAGATTTAAGAGAAGACCACGATTTAACACAAGCAAATGTAGCTAAATATTTGCATTGTGCACAAAATACTTATCATCAATATGAAACTGGAAAAAGGCAAATTCCTTTAACTTTATTAAAAAAACTTGCCACATATTATAATACTTCTATTGATTACATACTTGAATTAACTGATGATATTAAGACTTTAAATTCTAAAAAATCTATTTCTACTGATAATTCAAAAAAAGTAGAATTAAAAGTAAAATAGCTATAAATGATAGTTTGCATTCATAGCTATTTTTATTATAATTTATATTTTTTATAAATATTTATAAACATCTTCAATAGAACTTTGCTTTTCTTCACCATTTTTCATATTTTTAATTTTAACAATTCCTGAATTAATTTCATCTTCCCCAACAACAATAACATAAGGAATTTCAAGTTTATCAGCATATTTCATTTTTGCTTTTAATTTTTTATCATTTAAGAATATTTCTGTACTAATTCCATTATTTCTTAAATTACTTGCTAATTTTATTGGAACTGTCATATCTTCTACCATTGGTACTACTAAAACTTGTGCAATTGATTTTTTATCTGCTTTTATTAAATTCAATTCATTTAATTTATAAAATAATCTTGTCAATCCAATAGAAATTCCAACTCCTGGTAACTTTTTATCTGTATAATGTTCTGCTAAGTTCTCATATCTACCACCTGAACAAACACTTCCAAGTTCTCTGTATTCATTTAAAAATGTTTCATAAACTGTACCTGTATAATAGTCAAGACCTCTTGCAATTGTTAAATCAACTTTAAAATTACTATCTGGGATTCCAAATAATCTTACGTATTTTACTACTTGTGTTAATTCATCAAGACCTGTTTTAAAAGCTTCATTTTCAATGCCTAAATTTTGTAATTTTTGTAATTTTTCATCTGTCGTTCCTTCTATCTCAATAAATTCAAGTATTTTATTAATTGAAGCTGTTGGAACTTCTATTTTTTCTAGTTCCTCTATTACCGCTTCTTTTCCGATTTTTTCTATTTTGTCTATTATTCTTAAAATTTCTACTGCATTTTCTTTTTGATTTAAGCTTTCAAATAAACCATTAAATAATTTTCTATTATTTATTTTTATTGTAAAATCGTCAAATCCTAACTCTTTAAATACATTATAAATGACACTTGGAAGTTCTGCGTCATTCATTACACTTAATTCTCCATCTCCAATTATGTCTATATCACATTGGTAAAACTCACGAAATCTTCCTTTTTGTGTTCTTTCTCCACGGTATACTTTTCCAATTTGATATCTTCTAAATGGAAAGCTCAAATTACCATAATTTTTTGCTACATATTTTGCAAGTGGTACTGTTAAATCAAATCTCATTGATATGTCTGTATCACCTTTTTCAAATCTGTATATTTGTTTTTCTGTTTCTCCACCAGCTTTTGCTAACAATACTTCTGATAGTTCTAGTATTGGTGTGTCTAGTGGTAAAAATCCAAATTTTTGATATGTTTTTTCTATTTTTTGTTTTATTTGTTCAAATAGTATTTGTTCATTTGGCATTAGCTCCATAAATCCAGCTAATGTTCTTGGTTCTGTTTTATTCATAGTATTTCTCCTTGTTCTTTTTTAAGTATTTTACCACATTTTAGGCTTTAATTCAAGATAAATTGGTTTTTCATCTTTAAGCATAGTAGCCTTGCCATGTCCTGGATAAATAAAAGTATCATCAGGTAAAACTAAAATTTTATTAACAATAGAATCCATTATTTCCTCTCTGCTAGAAGTAGGTAAATCGGTTCTTCCCCATGTACCTGCAAAAATTGTATCACCAGAAAATAAGCATTTTTCTTTTTCACAATAAAGTGATGTACTACCTGCTGTGTGTCCTGGTGTATGGATTACTCTGAATTCTAAATCCCCTAAATGAATTAAATCATTATCATCAATTCTAGAATCCGCTTCTAGTTCTATATCTGGCAAACCAATATATTCAGATAAATTTATATCTACATTATTCAAACCTTCACTATCAATTCTATGTATTAATATTTTACCGCCACAATGCCTTTTTAATTCATTTACTCCCGCTATATGGTCTCCATGACAATGTGTTAAATAAATATATTTTAATTTTCCTTTAAATACGTTTTTTATTAGGTCTTCTATTTTATCTACATCACCAGCTGGGTCAATGCACATTATTTCTTTACTGTTTTCGTCAAATATTACATAACAATTTGTTTTATCACCTATCCATGTATCTATCTTTAGTTCTTTTAAAATCATTTTCTTATCTCCTAACTTCGTAAACACTATCTACTTTTTTGATATTTCTAATTACTTTATTTAATTCTTCAATATTTTCAACTTCAATATCTATGTCCATAATAGCGATTCTTTCCTTTGTTGTTTTTGTGCTAACTCCCATAAGATTTGCCTTAGTTTCTTTAATAGTATTTAAAATGTCTACTAATAGTCCTTTTCTGTCATTTGCTAGTACTTCTATACTTACATTATAGTGTTCTTTTGTTTCTTCATACCATTTAACGTCTATTATTCTATTCTCTTCTGTTAATAGGTCTTTTACATTTACACAGTCCTTTCTGTGTACAGATACTCCTCTACCTTTTGTAATATATCCTATAATCTCGTCTCCTGGTAATGGGTTACAGCATTTTGATAATTTAACTAAACAATTGTCTATTCCTTCTACTACCACTCCTGAACTTGATGGTTTTTGCTTACGTTCTTTTTGTTTTCTTAGTTCTTCCATCTTTTCTTCAATATCTTCTTCTTGATGCTCTTTTCTATATTCTTGTAACATTTTTGCAATTATCTTGACTGCTGAATTTGCTCCAAATCCAACCGCTGCATACATGTCTTCTAGACTTTTGTATTTATATCTATCAAGCATTGAATCAATATATTCTTGTTTGAATAAGTCTGAATGTGACATTCCAATTCTTTTTATTTCTTTTTCTATTAAGTCTTTTCCTTTTTCAATGTTTTCTGTTTTCTCTGCTTTTTTAAACCATCCATTTATCTTATTTTTTGCTTTTGTACTTTTTACAAATTTAAGCCAATCTCTACTTGGTCCTTTTGAATTGTCTGATGTTATTATTTCAATGATATCTCCACTTTTTAATGGTGTTATAATTGGCATCATTTTGCTATTTATTTTGCATCCAGTCATATGATTTCCAATTTCTTCGTGTATGCTATATGCAAAATCTATTGGTGTTGCATTTCTTGGTAGTACTTTGATTGCTCCTTTTGGTGTGAATACATACACCTCATCTTCAAACAATTCTGTTTTTAATGTATCCAAAAATTCTTGTGGATCTTGCATATCTTTTTGCCATTCTAGTGTTTCTCTAAGCCAAGCTAATTTGTCTTCTTCTACTTTTACTGCTTGTTTTTTTCCAAAATAGCTTGCTTCTTTGTATGCCCAATGTGCTGCTATACCATATTCAGCAATTCTATGCATATCCCATGTACGTATTTGAACTTCAAATGGTGTTCCTTTGTCACCTAATAAAGTTGTATGTATAGATTGGTACATGTTTGGCTTCGGTACTGCTATATAATCTTTGAATCTTCCTGGCATTGGACTATACATTTCATGTACAACTCCTAATGCCGCATAACAATCTTTTATTGAATTGACTAGTATACGTAGTGCAAACAAATCATATATTTGATCTAATGTTTTGTTATCTCTTTTCATTTTTCTGTAAATACTATATAAATGTTTTGCTCTTCCTGTTACTTCTGCATCGATGTGTTGTTTTTTTAGTTGAACTCGTATATCTGCCATTATTTTTTCAATGAATGATAATCTTTCTTCTCTTTTTTTGTTTATTCCTTCTACTAATTCATGATATTCTTCTGGGTATAAATATTTAAATGATAGGTCTTCTAGTTCCCATTTCATTGAATATAATCCTAAACGATTTGCTAGTGGTGCATATATTTCCATTGTTTCTTTTGCATTTGCAATTTGTCTATCTCTTTTTAAAAATTTTAGTGTCCTCATGTTGTGTAATCTATCTGCTAATTTTATTATTATTACTCTTATGTCTTTTCCCATTGCTAAAAACATTTTTCTATAATCTTCAACTTGTTGTTCTTCAACTGTTGAAAACTGCATTGTTCCTAGTTTTGTAACTCCTGCTACCATGTCTGCTATTTCGTCTCCAAAGCCTCTTCTTAGGTCTTCATCTGTTACATCAGTGTCTTCTACAACATCATGTAAAAGTGCTGCACATATTGTTGCTTCGTCCAATCCTACTCCTGCTAGTATATATGCAACATTTATTGGGTGTATTATATATGGTTCCCCTGACCTTCTTTTTTGGTCTCCATGGTGTTCTACTGCATAGTTATATGCTTTCATTATTAATTTTGTATCTACTCTTTTACTTGTTTCTTTCTTTTTTGATATTACATCTTGTATTGTTATTTCTTTATTGTTTTCTTGCAATTTATTCACCTCTTTTTGTCAATAGGGATGACCCTTTTGACAACTTTTTATATTGATTTCATAACATCCTTAAGATTAATTTGTAAATTATCAACTCCATTAAAACTATTAATTTCCAAAGTTCCAACTACATCTATTTTGTCACCAATTCTATATTCATTTGATAAATATCCTAAGTTAAAGCCAATTGCATTGATTATAGAATTTCCATCTTTTAATGTCATTTTTATATGTTTTCCTTCTGATAGCGCTCTTATTGAGTCTATTTTTAAATTTTTAAATGCAAATATTGGCATTTTGTTTCCTTCTCCAAAAGGTTCTAAAAGTTTTAAACTTTCAATTACTTCTCTATTTATTTCATTTAGATTAATTTTTGCATCAACATTTATAATAGGGACAATTTCATCTATTTTAGCCGATTTTGCAATTTTTTCAAATTCATCAGAAAATTCTTTAAATTTATCTTTTTTTATTGTGATTCCTATTGCCATACTATGTCCACCAAATCTTTCGATTGTGTCTTGGCATTTCATTAAGGCTTCATGTAAATCAAATCCAGGTATACTTCTTCCAGAACCTTTTGCTAAATCATCTTCATAACATAATAAAATACTTGGTTTAAAATATAAATCTGTTATTTTTGAAGATACAATACCAATTACTCCATGGTGCCAATTTTCTCCTCCTACTACTATTGCACATTTTTCATATAATTTATTTTTTTCAATTTGATTTACTGCTTCTTCATATATTGATTTTTCTTTTTCTTGTCTTAATTTATTATAATCATTTAATTTTTTTGTTAATTCATTTACTTCATAAATATCTTTTGATAAGAATAATTTTAGTGCTTCATCTGCATGTCCCATTCTTCCACATGCATTTATTCTTGGTGCCACTCCAAATGATATTGTTGTTGAATCTAGATTTTTATATCCTGATGATATTATTAGTGATTTTAGTCCCATGTTTTTTGTTTGTGCTACTAGCATTAATCCCAATTTTGTTATTACTCTATTTTCGTCAACTAATGGTACTATGTCTGATATTGTTCCAACACATACTATATCTAAATATTTTAAATATTCTTTTTCGTCTAATCCTAATTTTATTCCGTAATGCTTGTGTTAATTTAAATACAACTCCAACTCCTGCTAAATCCCTACATGGATAAATGTTATCTTTTCTTTTTGCATCTACTACTGCAAGTGCTTTTGGCAATTCCTCTCCCACTTCGTGATGGTCTGTTACTATTGTTTCTATTCCTAATGAGTTTGCATATTCAATTTCTTCTATTCCTGAAATGCCACAATCTACTGTTATCATTAGTGTGTATTGTTTTTTTGCAATTTCTTCTATTGCAGGTTTGTTTAGTCCATATCCTTCTTCTAATCTGTTTGGAATATATGAGTCAACATGTAGTCCTCTATCTTCTAGAAAACTCTTTAATACTGTGATACTTGTTATTCCATCTACATCATAATCTCCAAATATTATTGTTTTTTCTTTATTCTCTATTGCTTTTAAAATTCTTTCTACTGCAATTTTCATGTCTGGCATTAAAAATGGGTCATGAAAGTTTTGTCTTGTTGGATGTAAAAATACATCTATTTTTTCTTCTTCTATTTTTCTATTTACTATTATTGATGTTAGAAGTTGATTTATTTGGTATTTGTCTGCTATTTTTTTTACTTCTTCTTCGTTAGTTTGGTATATTTGCCATTTTTTGTTCATACCTTTCTCCTTTTTTTTACTTTTCGTATATTGTATAACATTTTTTATTTTTTTTAAAGTATTTTTTAAAATTAACAAGTAATTTGATAAAATTCGAATCAAAAAAAGAAAAACAGTTCTATATTTAAATAAAACTGCTTTTTCCTTAATTAATAACTATATACATAAATTCTTGAACTTATATAATTTTTATTTGGAGTAGCATTTTTTATAACCATTGTTATTGTATTTCCATTAATACTATAACTTACAACTTCTCCATATTCTTTATAAGACCATTCCCATCTCTTTATAGGAAAATCTACTGTTTTCGTTGCCGTATATGTAGCACCTGAATTTATTTCTCCTGGTGATCCCATATAAACATCTAATTTAACATTCTTTACAGTCCAATGAGCATATAATGTAATATCATTTTCAAAACTATATGTAGTATTAGCATCTATTTTTTGACCATTTGTTGCATCTGTATACCACCCTTGAAAATCCCAATAATCTCTTGAAGGTGTTGGTACACTTCCAACACTTGTACCATAAAGTACTGTTTTTGAACCTTGGCTAACACTTCCACCATTTGCATTAAATGTTATAGTATATTGTGCTGTTTCTGTTGTCTTTTCTGCTACATCTTCTGCTTTTTTACCATTTTTTGCAACAGCTACAACTTTTAAACTATATTTTTTAGATTGTGATAATCCTGTAAAAACATGATTTTCATCTTCTGTTGTAGCATCCAATCTGTAATCCGCATCGTTTTCACTCTTTATGTAATATTCTATTTGTCCTCCATCATTTCTACTTGTCGTTACTTCAACTGTTATTGTATTTGTTGTACTTGTTATGTTTTTTGTTTTAATTATTGGTGACATATCATCTTTTTTTCCTAAAAAAGTTACAGCTTTTAATTCTACTTTATATACATCACCATCTACTATTACATAAAAATATACATCTACCTCTTTGTTGTCTTCTTCTTTGCTTACTTCCTCAACAGTAACATCATTTCCCATCTTTTTTAATTCATTAATTTTATTTAATGTATCTTCTCTTGTTGCTGTTATTATTTCTTCCGCACTTCCAAATGGATTATTTGTTTGTTCATTTATTAATTTTAATTTTAAATATTCTGTTATTTGTGCTCTTTTATTTTCTATTTCTGCTTGTTTAGCATTTTGAAATACTCCTGTGTGTGTAAGTGCTCGTATTGATATTCCCGCTAATATTAATAATATTATAATTGTTATTACAAGTGCTATCAATGTTATACCCTTATTTTCTTGTTTTTTCATTTGTATCCTCCTTTTTATCTTTTCAGTTAAATATTATACTATAAAAATATAATCATATCAACAATTTTTTTATAAAATGTATTTAATTTTTTTAAATTTTTGTTATGCTTTTTGTATATATTTTATTATAATTTTAAACGTTCAATTGATGAAATGCCAGATGAGGATTTTATTGATATGATTTCATACTTGATGTTTAGCTCTGAAGATTTCGAAGATGAAGACTAGACATTTGATGAAGAATGGGAAGACGAAGTTGCCTCTTTTTTTTATTTTATGTGTTTATAAACCTATTATTAAATATCTCCATATGTCGGACTTTCTTATAATACAAAAAAAGACTTGTAAAATTCTTTTTACAAATCTTTTTTATTTTAAACTTGTCTTGCAAATATAATTGTTCTTTGATCATTGCTTGAATCAGTACATGTAGATAAAGTCAATTCTGCTTTTCCAGATGTATCTCTTGTATAGAATGATGTATCTGTTGAAGATGCTTCAAATTTATTATAAACTTCATATGTTAATGTAGTTCCTCTATAATCTTTTACATATATTTTTGCTCCATTTGATAGCTTTTTCAAATTAGAGAAAAATGTTCCATTTCTATAATTATGTCCTATTACAACTGTATTTCCAGGTTGATTTATATTGTCTCCACTTGGATATAATGCAATTAATCCTGTTTCTAACGCTTTTGTTTTTACTTCTTGGAATATTGGATATTCTAAGTTTATTGCTGGTATTCTCATTGTTCCAACAACTGTATATCCTTTATACGTTTTCTTTCCTGAACTGCTGCTACCATTTGTTGATGTATCATCTATTGCTACTTCATTTGAGCTATCAAGTACTATATTTTCTTGTGAGTTATTGTCTTCTGTGTTATTTTCTTCATCTGTTGTAATGTCTCCTTGATAATCTTCTACAAAGTCTGATGCTTGTTTTGATGCATTGTATTTTTTGATATAATCAAATCCTAAAAATCCTAGTAATATTATTATTGCTACTATTACTATAACTAGTATAATTGTTAATACTTTACTATATTTACTTTCAAACATATTTTTTACCTCCGTACATTTAAAACTCTAATTATATTATAGCATATTAAATTTATATTTACAATTTTTTTATAAAATTTTATATGATTATACATATTTAATTTTAGAAAAAATAAAAGCATATGGTATCACGTGTTAATATATAAATATTTTAAAGTCAAAGACCCAATGGTAGACCCCAGATATGTTTTTGACTAAAAATATTTGTATATCAACACGTGATACCATATGCTCTATTTTTTCTTTACTATAAAATTTAAACTATTTTATCTCCAAATTTTGCCCCTGCTAATATGTGAAAATGTAAGTGCATTACTTCTTGTCCTGCATCTTTTCCGCAGTTTACTATAACCCTATATCCACTTTCTTTAAATCCTTTTTCTTCTGCTATTTTATTTATTACTCCATATATTTTTCCTACTATTGCTTCATCTTCTTTTTCCATGTGTGCTAATGATGCTATGTGTTTTTTTGGTATTACTAATATATGAATTGGTGCTGCTGGATTTATGTCATTAAATGCTAGTATTTCATCATCTTCATATACTTTTGTTGATGGTATTTCTCCTTTTATTATTTTACAAAATAAACAATCTTCCATTTCAACACTCTCCTATCTTTAAAAATATTTTGTCCTTTTATGGACATTTTCTATTTTTCTAATATAGCTTTGATTCTTCTAACACCTGCTGAACTTGCTTCCTCTTTTTGAATCTTAAATTTTCCAAGTTCACTTGTATTTTTTACATGAGGTCCACCGCAAAGTTCTTTTGAGACATCTCCTATTGTGTAAACAGTTACAACATCTGGATATTTTTCAATAAACATACATTCTGCACCTGATTTAACAGCATCTTCTTTTTTCATTTCTTCTACTGTTACAGGTAAAGCATCTTGAATCCATTTATTTACTAAGTCTTCTGCTTGTTTCTTTTCTTCGTCTGTCATTTTATGGTCACAGTTAAAGTCAAATCTCATTCTATCTACTGTAATATTTGAACCTCTTTGATGTGTTTCTGGTCCTAAAACAATTTTAAGTGCTGCATTTAATAAGTGTGTTGCTGTATGATATGCAATTGTTGTATCATTTTGTTCAGCTAGTCCACCTTTAAATTTTTGTTCTGAACCCATTCTTGATTTTTCTTGATGAGCTTTGAATAATTCATCAAATTCTTTCATATCAACTGTCATGTCATTTTCTTGTGCTAATTCACTTGTAACTTCTGGTGGAAATCCATATGTGTCATATAATTTGAATACTACTTTTCCATCTATTTTAGTTTTTCCTTGTTCTTTTGCTTTATTTATTTCTTTTTCAAACTCTTTTTCACCATGTGCAAGTGTTTTTACAAATTTATTTTTTTCTTCAATTATTACATTTTTAATTAATTCTTGATTTTTAGCTAAATCTGGGTACATTTCTTTTAAGTTTTCAACATTTATGTCTATTAATGTTGATATTTCATCAAGATTTATTTGTAGTTTGTTCATATGTCTTACCATTCTACGAATTAACCTTCTTAAAATATATCCTCTATCAACATTACTTGGTCTTCCGCCATCACTTATTACCATCATACTTGAACGTAAGTGTTCTGCTATTATTCTTCTGCTTTCTATGTTATCTACTTTTTGTAATTCTAATAGTTTGTCCATTACAGGTTTGAATAATTCTGTATCAAATGGTGTTTCTTTTCCTTGTAATAGCATTGTCATTCTTTCTAAGCCTAAACCAGTATCAACATTTTTTTGTGCAAGTTTTGAATATTTTCCATCTTTACTTTTGAAATATTCCATAAATACATTATTCCATATTTCAACATATTTACCACAATCACATGAAGGTTGGCAGTCTGGTCCACAAGCTGGTTTTCCTGTGTCATAGAACATTTCTGTATCTGGTCCACATGGTCCTTCTTCTCCAGCTATCCACCAGTTATCATCTTTTCCATAATAATAGATGTGTCCATCTAATATCCCTGCTTTTTTCCAACATTCTGCTGCTACTTCATCTCTTTGACAGTCTTCGTCTCCTGCAAATACTGTTACTGATAGTTTTTCTACTGGTATTTGTAGTTCTTTTGTTAAGAAATCAAAGCTCATTTGGATTGATTCTTCTTTGAAGTAATCTCCTAATGACCAGTTTCCTAACATTTCAAAATATGTTAAGTGTCTATTATCTCCTACTTCTTCTATGTCGTTTGTTCTTAAACATTTTTGGTAGTCTGTTAGTCTTGTTCCTGATGGGTGTTTTTCTCCTAATAAATATGGTACTAGTGGTTGCATTCCTGCTGTTGTGAATAGTACTGATGGGTCGTTTTCTGGTATTAATGATGCTGATGGTATTACAGCGTGTCCATGTTCTTTAAAAAAGTTTAGGTATTTATTTCTTATTTCTATTGCTTTCATTTATTTTCCTTCTTTCTTTTTTGTTACAGTTTTTTTAATAAGTGATTATTTAATATTGCATTATTTTATTAACTGTTTCTCTTAATTTTACGTTTTAAATTATACTTCAAAAAAGCTAAAAAATCAAGTGTTTGTTGCTCTAATATAAAAAAGCTGTCAATTGGTATTTCCCTTTGACAACTTTTTATTTTATCCAAAAATTCCTTTTTTCTTAACAGGAGGTTGTTCATTCATGGTTTTAGCAAGTTCAACAAGCAAATCTCTTTGCTCTTTCGTTAATCTCTTAGGAGTTTGAACTTGAACTGTAAATACAAAATCTCCTTCTGATGTAGAATTTACAAATTTGAATCCTTTGTTTCTAATTGTAAACTTAGTACCAGTTTGAGTACCCTCTGGAATTTTATATTTTTCTTTGCTTCCATCAACCATAGGTATTTCAAGTTCAGCCCCTAATGCTGCTTGTGTCATTGTGATTGGAATATCACATAAAACATTATTACCTTTTCTTGTATAAATACTATGTTTTTTTATTCTTAAAGTAATATACAAATCACCTTTTGGTCCACCTTTGCTACCTGGTTCGCCTTCTCCTCTTAATACTACTGTTTGGTTATCATCAATTCCTGCTGGAATTTTTACTTTTATTTTTGGTTGTTTTCTTATTGTTCCTTTACCTTTACAGATTTCACAAACTTCTGTGATAACTTCACCTGTTCCATGACATTTACCACATGTTCTAGTTGTTTGAACTTGACCTAAAATTGTATTTTGAACTTGTGTAACTTGACCTGTTCCATGGCAATCTGGACATTTTATTGGACTTGTTCCAGGTTTTGCACCTGTTCCATGACAATGTTCACATGTTTCATTTCTTGTTATTACAACTTCTTTTTCAACACCTAAAAAAGCTTCTTCAAATGTAATATCCATGCTTAGGTTCAAATCTGCCCCTTTTCTTGGTCCATTGTTTTTTCTAGCAGATTGTCTGCCTCCAAAACCTCCACCGAAGAAAGATGAGAATATATCACCTAAATCTCCAAAGTCTCCAAAACCATCAAATCCAGAAGTAGAATATGTATAATTTCCACCTCCAAATGGTCCGCCGGCACCACCAAATCCTTGTGGGTCGGCTGTTCCAAATTGGTCATACATTCTTCTTTTTTGAGGATTAGAAAGTGTTTCATATGCTTCATTTACTTCTTTGAATTTTTTTTCCGCTTCTTCTTTATTATCTGGGTTTGCATCTGGGTGATATTTTTTTGCCATTTTTCTGTATGCTTTTTTTAATTCATCATCAGTGGCATTTTTATCAACACCTAAAACCTCATAATAATCTCTTTTATTAGCCATTTTATCCTCCATATGTTTTATAAATCGAATCAAAATATTAATAATTATTTATCATCTTCAACTTTATAATCAGCATCATAAACATTTCCATTGTCTCCGCCATTATTTGAGTCTGAACTATTATCTGTTCCTGTTGCTGCATTTGGGTCTACTCCTGCTGCTCCGTTTGGATTTGCGTTTTTGTATAATTGTTCTGACATATCATAAAATACTTTTGTTAATTTTTCAGTAGCTTCTTTGATTTTTTCAGTATCATTTGTTTCTAATGCTTTTTTAGTATTTTCAATTTCAGTTTCAACTTTTGCTTTTTCTTCTCCGCTGATTTTATCTCCTAAGTCTTTTAATGTTTTTTCACTGTTGTAAACTAAACTTTCTGCATTATTTTTAACTTCGATTTCTTCTTTTTTCTTTTTA
>FR901920.1 GCA_000438255.1 Clostridium sp. CAG:389 | reverse complement strand
TCAAAAACATATCTGGGGTCTACCTTTAAGTCTTTGACTTTCAAATATTAATATATTAAATTTTCTGCAATATTATTAATTTCTATATTTAAAACTCTAATCAATATATATTCTTTTTATATTTGTTACTTTTGAAGTATTATCATCAACATCAAAAATAACTCCATTAAATATACATTTTCCTTCTGCAATCTTATATCTTTCAGGTAATGTTGTCTCAAAACGTTTTATAGATGCTTTTATATCCATACCTATTACAGAATATTTTGGTCCTGTCATTCCTATATCAGTTATATATCCTGTACCATTAGGTAAGATTTTTTCATCTGCTGTTTGTACATGTGTATGCGTACCAAATATAGCTGTGGCCTTTCCATCTAGAAAATATCCCAATGCTATTTTTTCTGCAGTTGCTTCTGCATGAAAGTCAATAAATATCATATCTACTTGATTTTGGATTTTCTCTATTATTTTCTTTACTTTTAAAAATGGATTCTCTGTTAATATATTAATATCAACTCTTCCCATTATATTTATAACTGCTATTTTCTTTCCTTTACATTCATATATATTATATCCTTTTCCAACAACACCTTCTGGATAATTTGCTGGTCTAATTATTTTAGGATTGTCAATAAATTTAAATATATCTTTCTTTCCCCAAGTATGATTTCCCATTGTAACACAATCTACACCTTGTGATATTATATCATTAAAATTTTTTTCTGTTATCCCCATACCTTCTGCTGAGTTTTCTCCATTTACTATTGTAAAATCTATATTTTCTTTTTCTTTTATTTCTTTTAATCTTAATTTTAATTCATTTATCCCTGTTGAACCAACAATATCTCCAACTGCTAAAATTTTCATTTTTTTCCTTCTTTCTTGCTTATTATAAACTTCATATATAATACAATATATTTTTGTTTTTTTCAAGTCACCATTATATATTTATACAACACTAATTCAATTTGCTTTTTTGTAGTTTTTATGTTAATATATAATTAGTTCGTAAATAAAATTAAACGGAGGTACTTATATGAACAACGTTAATTTATTTGTAAAGGCTGACTTGCTTTTACAGGAAAATCTTTATGACAAGTTACGGGATTTTGTTGGAATCCTAGACTTAACCTTACTAGATCCAAATTTTTATCACATAATTGATTCTACCAATAATGATGATGGTGAGATTTTTTGTTCTCACTCTGAATTTTTACTGTCTTCATCAAAAGTAGAAAAAATGGTTAACCGTTTCATTAAATCAGGATATATTCTGATGGATATAGTAACATTTAAGAAATTGCTAGGCAGGTAAGATAAAAAACAAGGATGGTTCTTAAAAAGCCATCCTTGTTTTTTATTTAGTTTGTAAGTCTTATATTAGTTACTGTCATACTATTAGCAGTTGAACCATTAGAATTTCCAGAATTAAATTGGTCAAAATTAATTTTTATAGTATGCACTCCACTCCATCCAGAAACATCATAACTAACAGCTGCCCCTGACACATTATTATACTGTGCTGAATATATTAATGTATTATCTACATATATATGAACTGAACCATGATTATATAATGTAGCACTTACATTCATTTGAATTCTATTATAATTTGTCAAATCAACATTTTTTGCAAAATTAACATACCAAGAAGCATTATAATTTCCCCATGTTTGAGCAGTTAATGCAGAAGTTGATATTCCATATGTTGATTGTCCTGGTAAACAGTTATTTGAACATGTCCAAGCTCCATCCATTAAACTCATATTATTTGCTTTCCATTGTGCATAAATTGTCACATTAGAAGCTCCCATCTTTGTTCCTGATGATACTTGGCTACCACCACTTGCTGCTGTAAACCATCCATTAAAAGTATAACCTGATCTACTTGGCGTTGGTAATGTTCCATATACTGCTCCATATGTAACCCTTCTACTACCTTCTGATACAGTTCCACCATTTGCATTAAATGTTAATGTATATATAGCAACTGTTGTAAATGTTGCTGTTTTTTGTGTTGGATTTCCAGCCACATCATAAGCAGTTATTCTTACATAATATGTTGTTCCTGCACTTAATCCTGTTAAGCTTTTGGTTTTTGTAGTACTTCCTATTGTTCCAGTCCCAGAACCATTCATTGTTGCATATGTATCTGTTGCAGTATTTCCATAATTAGTTGTTGTTCCCCATTCCCATTTTATTTGTGATAGTCCACTTTCTTTGTCATCAACTACTGCTGATAATGTTCCTGTACTAGTTCCTGTTGCAGTTGCACTAATAGAAACTGTTGCTGGTGTTTTATCTATTTTAGTTATATTTCCTGTTAACATTCCCCCTGCATTTGTTCCATCCCATAATCTCGCATATACAGATCCATTTGTTGCACGAGTTTGACTTGACGTATTTGCCCATGTTGTACCATCTGTACTTGTTTGAATTGTAAAACCTGTTACATCTGTGCTTGCCATTGCTACAACATCTGTATTTGTCCAATTTCTTGGACTGTATGTAAATTTTGCATTTGCTTCTGTTAAATCTACTATACTTCCTGTTGTTTGTTCTCCTACTACTTCCGCTGTTTTATTATTTTTAGCAACAGCTATTATTTTAACATTATATTTTTTTCCTTGTTCTAGTCCTTCATATGTATATTTTTCTTCTGTTGTTGTTTTTATTAATTTGTATTCTTCTTCATCTTCGCTTTTTATATAATATTCTAATTTTCCGCCTTCATTTCTTTTAGTTGTGACTTCTACTGTTATTGAATTTGTTGTATTTGAAATAGATTTCAATTTTATGATTGGTGAAAATTTTCCTAATTCACCTATAAAATTCTGTCCATTTAAATCTACTTTATATACATCGCCATCTACCACAACATAAAAATATACATCTACTATCTCTCCATCTTCTTCTGTACTCATCTCTTCAACTATTACTTCTTTTCCTATTTCTTTCAAGTCTTTTATATTTTCTAAGATATTATCTCTTGTTGCAGTTATTATTTCTTCTGCACTTCCAAATGGATTGTTGGTTTGTTCATTTATCACTTTTAATCTTAAATATTCTACTATTTGTGCTCTTTTATTTTCTAATTCTGCTTGCTTAGCATTTGAAAAAATTCCATTATGTGTAATTCCTTGTATTGTTATTCCTGATAATATTAATAATATTATTATAGTTACTACTAATGCAACTAATGTTATTCCCCTATTATTTCTTTTATACATTTTCTAAAACTCCTCCTTTGTATTTTTATCTCGTTTTGAGATATTTTTGATTAAAAAAATAATTTTCAAATTAAAAATCAAAAACTTTACCTCTTTTGTATACCTTATAATACTATAATAATATTTTAGCATACCATTTTATATATTTCAACAAAATATTTAAACATTTTTCTACTAAAAAAAGAGTTATGATTTATATCACAACTCTTTCTTTTTACTTTTTATCTAGCGAAATCTACCGTTCTTGTCTCTCTAATAACATTAACTTTAATTTGACCTGGATAATCCATTTCATTCTCAACTTTTTTGGCAACATCTCTTGCTAAAATTGTCATTTGGTCATCATTAATTTTATCTGGTTTAACAATAATTCTAACTTCACGACCAGCTTGGATTGCAAATGATTTTTCAACACCATCAAAAGAATCTGCAATTTCTTCAAGATTTTGTAATCTCTTGATATAAGCTTCTAATGTTTCTCTTCTAGCACCTGGTCTTGATGCACTAATAGCATCAGCAGCTTGAATTAATACAGCTTCTAATGTTTGTGGTTCAACATCTTCATGATGTGCCTCAACAGCATTTATAACCAATGGATTCTCTTTATATTTTTTTAGAATTTCAACACCTATTTCTACGTGTGTACCTTCCATATCATGGTCTAATGCTTTACCAATATCATGTAATAATCCAGCTCTTCTTGCAAGTTTTGCATCTAATCCTAATTCTTCTGCCATTATTCTTGCTAGATTTGAAACTTCTATTGAGTGATTTAACACATTTTGTCCATAACTTGTCCTATATTTTAATTTTCCAATTAATTTTACTATATCTGGATGTAATCCAATTACACCTGTTTCTAGGACAGCTCTTTCTCCCTCTTCTTTTATTGTTTCTTCTAGCTCTTGTTTTGCTTTTTCTACTACTTCTTCAATTTTTGCTGGATGTATTCTTCCATCTTCAATTAATTTTTCTAATGCTATTTTAGCAACTTCTCTTCTTAATGGATCAAAACCTGATAGAACTACTGCTTCTGGTGTATCATCTATTATTAAATCTACTCCTGTTAATGTTTCCAAAGCTTTTATATTTCTACCTTCTCTACCAATTATTCTTCCTTTCATTTCATCACTTGGAAGTGTTACAATTGATACAGTTGTTTCTTGTGAATGATCTGCTGCACATTTTTGAACTGCATATGTTAACAATTCTTTTGCATTTTTCTTCACATCATCTTTTGCCTTTTGGTTTGCTTCTCTTATTATTGCTGCTTTTTCAGCAGTAATATCTTTTTCTACTTCTTTTAAAAGTATATTTTTGGCATCTTCTTTTGATAATGATGCTATTCTTTGAAGCTCTTTTAGTTCTTGACTGTGCAATTCATCTAACTTTTGTTTTTCTTCTTCTAGTTCTCTTTCTCTTCTATTTAAGCTTTCTTCTTTCTTTTCATAGTTTTCTGCACGTCTTTCTAAGTTTTCTTCTTTTTGAATAAGTCTTGTTTCTTGTCTTTGAACTTCGCCTCTTCTTTCTTTAATCTCTTGATCTAATTCATTTCTACTGTTTACAATTTCTTCTTTTGCCTCAATTATTTTGGCTTTTTTAAGATTTTCTGCTTCTATTCTTGCCATATTTACTATTTTTTTAGATTCTTCTTCGGCACTATGTATTTTAGATTCTGCAACCTTTTTTCTGTATACAATTCCTAATAGTGCTCCTATTGCAAGTGAGATTAAGACAGCGGCGATTATGATTCCTATATTCATGAATCTACACCTCTTTCTTATTAAATTTTCAATGTACGAATCAAATATATACGTTTTATTTCTTTTAATATATTTTTTTCTTACCTATTCTATTTTATCTTTATTATTGTAAACTGTCAAGTGATTTCAAAGAATTTGTAAAAATAGAGATTACCTTGTTACAGTAATCTCTATTGTTCCACATTCATCAGTTCTATAAATTTCAGCACCAATCTTCTTTAATCTATCTAATATTTTTTTCTTCGGATGTCCATAATCATTATTTTTCCCAACAGAAATAATAGCATATTTAGGTTTAATTTGATTCAAAAAACTTTGAGATGTACTAGTTGTTGAACCATGATGTCCGTACTTTCAAAACATCAATTGGTCCCCAGGTTATTGATTTTTCATTTTCAGATTCAGCATCACCCGTAAATAAAAAACTTGTCCCATTAAAGTCCATTTTTATAATATTTGAAGATAAATTCAAATTGCTTTTATCTAAAATAGAATCTGTCATCACCTCAAATTCAGCTTCTCCAACGCTAAACTTATCACCTTTTTTTAATGAACTAATTTTTTTATTTTTATCTTTTATTGCTTGCAATACATCTTGATATGTTTTTGTATTAGTTTGTATTGGCGGTAAATAAATTTTATCAATATCTATATTATTTATAACATCATCCATTCCTCCTATGTGGTCTTCATGCGGATGTGTTCCAATAACATAATCTAATTTCGTGATTCCTTTATTCTTTATAAAATTTACAACCAAATCTCCATCTTCATTATTTCCTGCATCTATTAAAATTGATTGGTTTTCATTCATAATTAATATACTATCAGCTTGACCTACATCTATGTAATAAACATGTAAATTATTTTCATTGTTTATATCTCCTGACTCTATAACTATGTTTTTTATTCCATTTTCAAAACTTACTGATGTTGACTTTATTTCATTTTCAGTTGCTTGCTGGTTTTGCGAGTTTATATCTATTTCAAAATATTTTTGAAAATTTTCATTTTGACTTGCTATTGCAAGTATTACAAGTAGAATTAATGATGCAATTGTATTTACTATTTTTTTATTAGTTCTTTTGTTTTTTCTTTTACTCATCTCGTGTTTTTCCTTCTTATTCCCATAAATCATTATATTTTTCTTTTATATCTTTTTCTATTTTTTCTGTTTCATCTACATCTAAAAAATATTTTCCATTAATACATTTTATAATGTCTCCTTCTTTGCATTCTGGTGATATTTTTTCTTTTTTTATATTTTTCATTTTTCCTGTTTTTCTGTTTTCTATTACTACCATATCTTCTTCAAATCTGTCTATTGTGTATTCTTCTATTGCATCTAATTTCTGTGCAAGCTCTATTTCTTCATTTTCTATCCCATTGATATTTTGTGGTTTACTTAATGTTTTTTCTATTGCTTTTCCAAGTTCCTCTATAAAATTAATATTCATCTTTTCACTTCCTCTTGTTTTTTGCTCTATCTCAATTTTATGTTTATATATTATACTATTTTTGATATTTTTTCAATAGAATCAAAAGAACTATTTCCCTAAAATATCACAATTCACAGTTTCTATAATATTTGTATAGAAACTGTGAATTATAACCATTAAATAACTTATTTTAAATATATATTAGGATCAACTTGGACAGAATCCTTCAAAATTTCAAAATGAAGATGTGCATCATCTGCTATTTCAAAAGCTGCTGTGTTTCCAACAGTTCCAAGAGACTGACCTTTCTCCACTTTTTCTCCTTCTACAACAAACTCAGATGTTAATAAATTAGAATAAACTGTTTGAAATCCATTTTCATGTTCAACAATAACAGTTAAACCGTATCTAGGATCATTTTTTATAGTTTTTACAATACCAGATTCCGCAGCTTTTACAATTGTTGTTTTATCAGCTTTTATATCAACACCTGTATGTGTTGTCCACTCTTGTAAAGTATTTGAATATATTAAATTATCAACTGCAAAATCTCTTACAATATCACCTTCAACAGGTTTTTCAAAACTTAATTTTACATTTGTTTTTTCTGTATTTTCTTCTGGTTTACTATTAGTTTGATTTGTTGTATTATTTGAATTTACGCTATTTGTTGTTAAAACATTATTACTTTTTGATTCTGTATTTTTAGTTGTTGAATTACTCGTATTTAAATTGTTTGTAGTTTTATTAATATTTTGATTTTCTTTTATCTCATTAGAAACTTCATTTACACTTTTTCCGATTTCAGAACTTGCACTTTCTGTATTTTCACTTGATGAATTTGCATTGTTTAATATACTTGATAATTGTTCTCCTGTTAGTGTTCCTTCTTTTATTGTATCATTTAATTTTTTACTATATATTAATGCTCCAAATACTATTAATGTAAGTATTGCCACTGCAATTGCTGAATATTTTATTATTTTCATATTCATGTCTTCTTTATTTTTTCTTCCAATATCTCTTTTCATAAAATCCTCCTTAATTTTTTGTTTATATTACAATTATTTCCGGATTTTATAAAAATATACATTTCTTATTTTAAAATATTTACTTCTGAAACTTCAACACCTGTATAAAAATGTTTAATAATATCCTCTGCACTACTTCCCTGTTTAGCCATACTATCAGCCCCAGTTTGACTCATACCAACACCATGGCCATATCCCTTAACAGAAAACTTTATATTATCATCATCTATACTAATCTCAAAATTAGTAGACCTTAATCCAAGCAAAGACCTAGCCTCTACACCAGAAATTTCATGATTTCCAAACTTAACTGTTTTAACTCTTGTACTTTCCGTATATTCCATAATTTTTATATCATCGCTATTTGAAAAATCTATTGATATATCAGAATATTTTTCTTTTAATTTATTTATTAACTGTTCCTGTGTAAATACAACCTCAGATGAATATTGAGTATAAGTATCCTCTCCTGATGTTTCTACACTTTGCAAATATGGATATCCTGTACCACCCCATACATTTACTGGTACTTCTGTTACACCACCACTATTTGAGTGAAAAAATGCATCAATTGGTTTATCATCATATGTTATAATCTTCCCTTTTGTATCATTTACAGCACTAACTATTTTTTGCCAATTGCTTTCTCTTTGACTTTCTTCCCATCTTGCTAATCTATCATCTTTTGAAATCCAAGCTTGGCAACAAGTTGAATCATCACATATATCTGCCGTATCATGTTTTTTATTTAATATTTTATATATTGTATATGTACGTGCAACTATCGCTTGGGCTTTTAATGCCTCTATTTCATAATTTGCAGGCATTTCTGCTGATACCACATTACATAAGTACTCATCTAAATTCACTTGTTCAACCTCTCCAGTTTTTTTATGCAATAATGATATCGTTCCATATTTGCTATAATTATATTCATTTTGATTGCTTGTTTGTGTCTGATTTTCAACATTTTGTTCTTCTTGATTACTTATTTTTTCATTTGAATTTACTGGTAATGTTCTTCTAGTTAAAAGTGCTGGAATTATAAAAATTATTAAAATAAATGATAGTAGATAAATTAAAATTTTTTTCAATACAATCACTCCGTTTTTTATTTTAATGTAAAAATTTTTATGCAGAAGTCAATTTTGCTTTCATCTCATTTAATATTTTTCTTTCAATTCTAGAAACTTGAACTTGACTTATGCCAAGAATATTTGCAACTTCTGTCTGAGTTTTTTCTTTAAAAAATCTCAATAAAATAATTTCTTTATCTCTATCTTTCAATTCGTTTAATAATTGATTAATAACCATTTTATTAGTAATCAACTCTTCCTCATTTTTTCCTGTTGACAGCTTATCAAAAATAGTCATTTGTTTACCATCTTTATTTTCAGCATTTGCTGCTGCATCCATTGATTCAACTGCATTTGTCGACTCCATTGCAATTATAGCATCCTCTTTTTGTATCTTTAACTCCTTACAAATTTGCTCCAAAGTAATTTCTTTTCCATTTAATAAATACTGCCTTTTTAATTCATTTATTTTTGTGTTCAATTCTTTTATACTTCTACTAACTTTAATAGGTCCATCATCTCTTATAAATCTTTTTATTTCTCCTAATATGTATGGTACTGAATATGTTGATAATTTTACTTCAAAATTTGTATCAAATCTTTTTATTGATTTTATAAAACCTATACATCCTATCTGATATAAATCTTCTACTTCATATCCTCTGTTCATAAATCTTTTTACAATACTCCAAATAAGCCCATTATTATCTCTAATAAGTTTATCCATTTCAAATTTGTCACCATCCTGGGCTCTTTTTATTGAATTAATATTATTTTCATACATATGTACACTTACCCCTATTTATTCTTTTGTTAAAGCTGTTAATTGACTTCCGTCAATCTCTTCCTCATGTTTTTTTATAGTTTTTGTCAATGTGACTTTTGTACCTAACCCAACAATTGATTCCACTTTCATTGTATCCATAAAACTTTCCATTATTGTAAAACCCATTCCAGACCTTTCTAAATTAGGTTTTGTTGTATATAATGGCTCTTTGGCAACATCTACATTTTCTATTCCTTTCCCATTATCTGATATTTGAATTATTATTTCATTACCTTTCAATTCAGCATTTATTTTTATTATTCCTTGCCTATTTTCATATGCATGAATTATACAATTCGTAACCGCTTCTGAAACTGCTGTTTTTATATCTGCTAATTCCTCAATTGTAGGATCCAATTGTGATGCAAACGCCGCAACTGTAATCCTTGCAAAAGCTTCATTCGCACCCTTATTTAAAAATTCTAATTTCATCTCATTTTCAATTTGTTCTTTCATAATAAATATTTTTCCTTTCTTACTTATAATTCTGTTACTGGAATTAGTCTTAAAATCCCACTCATCTCAAATATTTTTCTTACACTTTGAGTTAGATTTGCAACTTCCAATTTTCCACCAAGCATATTAGTAAATTTGTATCTTCCTATTATTAAACCTATTCCTGCACTATCCATGAAAGTAACACTATCAAAATCAAATACAACTTTTCTAGGCATATATCTTTCAATTTCATAATCAGCCCTCCTCCTTATCTTTTGTACACTACAATCATCAATTTCATCTGTGATTTTAAAAACTAACATCTTTTTATCTTCATAAAATTTTGATTCCATATTTTATGATGTTCCTCCCTTCAGGCATAAACTAGGTCCATCAAATTCAACCTTGTCCACTCCTTTTTTAGTTTTCTTTTGCTTTATGTATGTATTATAAATCTTTTTCCATTTTTTTCCAATAGCAAAAAAATAGAAGTTTTGTCGATTTTACAGAAGTTTTCGACACAAAAAAATGTCATCTTGTGGTCACTGGATAACGATTTTGAGGTGTTGCTCTTTTAAATTT
>FR901919.1:584-2870 GCA_000438255.1 Clostridium sp. CAG:389 | reverse complement strand
ATTAAGAAAAAAGAAAGAATTTGAAAATGAGATATTATCATTTTCAGAAAAAAATGAAGAAACAGTATTTTCGATAAACAAGATAATATTTTTTAGTAGTTGTGATTCAAAAAATAAGACAAGCTCACAAACAAATTTTACTATTGAAAATTTATATGCATATACAGATATTGCAATTTTTATAGATAATGGTCAAAAAGAAATATCATCAGAAAATACCTTGAAAAATGTAAAAATAACAAATATAAAATTCACAAAGCAACCTGAATTAGGAACAGGAAATTTGTATTATAAAAATGTAAATAATTTTGCAAAAAGTGAAATAGATGAGAATAATAAAATTGAAAATGAATTACAGTTTGAAACAACATCGGAAGATGAGGTAGACCTAAGTAAGCCGGTATTGTATAATAATTGTGCAAACCCAATAACACTAAGCTATGTAAATCAAAATATCAAAACAGATTATACGATGACAGACACTCAAAATCCAATCACATATAATGGTAAGTTATTAAAAAGATGTGGAGTTTCAGTGAATTCAATAAATACATCAATTTCATTTGATATAGAAATTCAAAATAATAAAAAACAAAAATTTAGAACAACAATATATTTTGATATACCGTATGAAGATGAAGATAAATCGATAAATGATGGAAGTATAGTTGTAGAAAAAAATATGAATTTTAATTTTTATAGATATGAATAGAGAAAGGAAATTAAAAAAATGAAAGAAAAACAGAAGATATCAGAAGAATTAAAACAAAAATATCATAAATGTGAAGAAATAACAAATTTTAAGCAAATGTTAGACAGGTCAGCAGAAATTTACAAAACAAGAATAGCATTTAAATTAAAAGATAAAGAAGGAAAAATTTATGATAAAACATATGAAGAGTTAAAGCAAGATGTAACTGCATTAGGGACAAGTTTAATTGAATGTGGACTTTTAAATAAAAGAATTGCAGTTATAGGAAAAAATTCATATAAATGGGCAATATCATATTTAGCTGCATCAATAGTTGGAATAGTTGTGCCAATTGACAAAGAGTTACATTCAGATGATGTAATTAATTTTATGAATGTTTCTGAAAGTAAATGTATTTTAGGAGATAATAAAAATTTAAAGAAAATAAATGAGAATATAGAAAAATTGGAAAATAAAGAAACACTATTTATTGATTTTGACAGCAAAATACAAGAAGGAAATTTATTGTCATTTGAGATTCAAATGGAAAAAGGAAAAAATCTAGTAGAAGAAGGAAATACAGATTTTGATAAAATAATAGTAAATCCAGATGAACTAAAAATATTATTATTCACATCTGGAACAACCGGAAACGCAAAAGGAGTATGCTTGTCACAAAGAAATATCTGTTCAAATATTTTATCAATATATGGAATAGTAAAAGTAAAAAGAAGTGACTTATTTTTCTCAATATTGCCAATTCACCACACATATGAATGTACAATAGGATTTTTGTTACCATTATATAGTGGGGCAAGTATTTGCTATTGTGATGGATTAAGATATATAACAAGCAATATGCTAGAATATCATCCATCAGTTGTATTATGTGTGCCACTACTTTTAGAAAAGATGTATCAAAAAATAATAAAAAGTATACAAAAAACATTACCTAAAAAATATACAGAAAATCTAAAAAAAGGCGAAAATATAATTGATAAATTACCATTTTATATTAAAGGAATAGTAAAAAGTAAAGTAAAAAATTCATTAGGTGGAAGATTAAGAGTATTTATAGTTGGAGCAGCAGCTGTAAATCCAGAAATAGCAGATACATTTGATAAATTAGGTTTAAATTCATTACAAGGATATGGTTTAACAGAATGTGCACCATTAGTTGCAGGAAATACAGATTTCTTTAAAAGAAATGATAGTGCAGGGTTGCCAATTCCAAATGTTGAATATAAAATTGAGAATCCGGATAGTGAAGGAGTTGGAGAAATAATAGTAAAAGGACCAAATGTAATGTTAGGTTATTATAATATGCCAGAAGAAACTGAAAAAGTTTTAAAAGATGGTTGGTTCCATACAGGTGACTTAGGAAAAATTGACGAAAATGGATTTTTATATATTACAGGAAGATGTAAAAGTGTTATAGTAACTAAAAATGGAAAGAATATTTATCCAGAAGAAATTGAAGCGTATTTAAATGAGAGTCCTTTGATTTCAGAAGCATTAGTTATGGGAATTCAAAAAGAAAATGATGATGAAACATATGTTAATGCACAAATTTTTCCTAATATGGATGCTATTAA
>FR901919.1:0-576 GCA_000438255.1 Clostridium sp. CAG:389 | reverse complement strand
CTAATATGGATGCTATTAAAGAATATTTGAAGGGAACAGTTCCTACAAAAGAGGAAGTTAAAAAAATTATGTCTGATGTGGTTGCTAGTGTTAATAGTAAAATTCCTAATTATAAGCATATTAAAAATTTTGCTGTTAGGGATAAAGAGTTTGAAAAAACTACTACTCAGAAAATAAAGAGATATGGAGATAATATGAAAAAATAAAACGGGATAGAAATTCTATGCCCGTTTTTTTAAATATGTCTTATAAAGGATTAGCAACATCCTCTATTTCCACCGCAACAGCAGCAGATTATTAATATTAATAGTATGATACAGCAGCAGTCATCACCAAATCCGAATCCGCCACCACAACCTCTGTTTTCTGGCATAGTCTAGACCCCCTTTCCAAGTAAAAACTATTTTCTTTTTTGTGTTTTTCCTTGTTTCCTTTGTATATTACATATTATGAAAAAATAGAAAATTGGTTACAAAAATATTGATATTATTATATTTTTATGATAATATAAAAATATAAAAAAACAAAAGAAAAAGGAACATAATTATTATGAAAGCTGAAACCCTTGCAAGAGTA
>FR901918.1 GCA_000438255.1 Clostridium sp. CAG:389 | reverse complement strand
AATTTATTAAAACTATTATCTAGTAACAAAAATGTTACAGAAAAAGTGTAAACTAAAATTAATAAAAAAAGGATAAAAATATGTAAAAAAACATTGAAAAAGTGCTACTCCTGTTGTATAATATATATTGACAGAATTATGTAAAAATATTATTTTTTCAAAATATTACAAATGTAATATAAATTTAATGAAAATGTAATATTTTATATTTTGTTCTTCCGTAAAGAGTTACAATTTTAATAAATACGGAGTATTGACATATAATTATATAAAATATATTATATAGGTCGAATAAAAAGGTTTATATTAGGAGGTAGTACAATGAACCAAAAAGTTTTAAAAATCATAACAGTTTTAATGCTAATTGCTACATTGACAATGGCAAATTTTGTATTGTTGTGTGCTGATGTGGTATCATATGCTATTGACGCTGTGAATACTGAAAAGAGTACAAACAATAAAAATGTTGAATTTGTAGCATATTTAAAAAATGAAAATGGAGAAAAAGTAAATAGTTTAGATGCTAAAATGAATGCAGAAGATTTAAAACTATATTTCCAAATAACAGTAAAACAAGAAGGATTGTTTAATGGAAATATAGTATTAAGTGATGCTAATTTTAAATTTAAAACAGATTTTTCAGACAATTCAATAAATAGAATTGAAGAAAACAAAATTTATTTAAATCAAATAAACGCAGGAGAAACAAAAGAAATAGAAGTAGGTATTCAATTACTTACAGATTCAAAATTTGATTTGGATTTAATTAGCAAAGAAAGTAAAATTGCAATAGAGGGGACATATAAAGATAGTACACAAAAAGATATAGCAATTTCTGCAACAAGAATGATAAAAATAAATATGGTTAGTCCATATAGCAGTGCAGAAGAATGTATTAAATTATCACAAGAAATAATTACTAACAAAATTGCAAAATATAATGGTGAAGATAAAAGAATTATACAAGTACAAGTAAATTCAGGAATAAACAATAACTTAGTGCCTATAAAATCTTCATTGATAAAAGTACAAGCTCCTAAAATTTCAGATAAATATCCAGAGGTTCTAATTAATGCAAATAATATATTAGCAACAAATGGAAAAATGTTAACACAAGATAATTGGAACTATGATAAAGAAACAGGATTAGCAACAATAGAAATAAATAATGTAGCAGAAGACAACAAAGTAATTTGGACAAAAAATGGAGAGGATAAATTTATAATTACATATATTTTTGATAAAGATGTTGAAATAAGTGCAGATAAATTAAATGTTAGCTCAGAAATCAATCTTTATGAAAATAAAAATACAAAAGTAAGTGCTACATCAGAAATGCAAATAAATCAAGAAGAAAAAGATTCAATAATAACAGTAAAAATGGAACAAAATGAATCTAATATTTATAAAGGAAAATTATATGCTGGAATTTCAAGAGATATAGCTTATACAACAATTATATCATCAAATTTAGCAGGTGTTGCAAATGAAGCAACATTAATTGAAGAAAATCAAAAAATAGCAGATAAAGAGATTTCTTCAACATATAAAAATACAGTAATTAATAAAGAAAATGTCCTAAATGTATTAGGAAATAATGGTGAATTAACAATATTAAATGGAAAAAATGATACAGAAATTGCTAAAATTAATGCTAATTCTGAAACTGATGAAAATGGTAATATTACAGTTAATTATGCAAATGGGGTTTCAACTATAAAAATAAAAATAACAGAACCTCAAAATGTAGGGGACATCAAATTAGTTACAACAAAAACAATAGGAAAAATTGATAATAATATAGTAAAAACAGGAACAGAAATATCAACAAAAGTAACAGGAAATGTTATTGAAGATGCAAATACAGTATCAATTTCAGGAGCTGAATCAAAAATAGGTTTATTAGAGACAGAAACTAACGCTCAATTACAACTAAGCAAAACAGAGTTTTCAACAATGAGTACAAATAATGTGGAAATGAGACTTGTTTTAAATTCAAGAGATGAAAATAATGATTTATTTAAAAATCCTGTAATAAGAATTCAACTACCATCAACAATACAAAAAATAGATGTAAAATCAATCCAATTAGTTGATGAAGAAGAATTGAAAATTGCATCTGCAAAATTATTAGATGGCAATATATTAGAAATAAAATTAAGTGGAGAACAAACAAATTATAAAGACAAAGCTATTGAAGGTGCTATATTAATATTAAATATGGATTTAACATTAGATAAAAAATTACCAAGTAGTGATGAAAAAGTAATATTAACTTGTGCAAATGGAGAAAAAACAGTACAAGAACAAAAAAATATTAATTTTGTATCATATGCAGGATTGGTAACAGTAAGTAAAATAGAAGATTATGGAATTGAAATCATAAATAATCAAGGAAATAAAGAAGTAACACTTCCTATTCAACAAAATACAAGAGGTGTTAACACAACAAAAGTAGAAAATGAAATAATAAATAATGAAGAGAATGTTATAACAAATGTTAGTGTATTAGGTACATTCCCAACAAAAGATGCAGTAGAAGGAAATAATTTTGACATTGGTGTACAAGGATTAACAGTAACGGGAATAGAGGCTAATAGAGTACAAGTATATTATTCAGAAAATAAAAATGCAACAACTGATTTAGAAGATGCCGATAATGCATGGACACAAAATATAACAGATTCAAAAAATGTTAAAAAATATTTAATAAAAATTGATAAATTAGATGTTAAAGAAGGTATAAATGTATCTTATGAGATGCAAATGCCTCAAAGTTTAGAATATAATTTAACAGCAAAACAAGGATATGTTGTAGATTATGCAAATGTAACAACAGAAAAACAAAAAGTTGCGGATTACATGACAATTAATACAGAAAAAGGTGCAACATTAGATGTAACTTTAAAAGCATTAGTTGGTAAAGAAGAAGCTTCAACAGTAAATGAATATGGAATTATAAGATATGAAATTACAATTTCAAATACAGGTTCAGAAGATATGAACAATGCTAAAATTACAGCAAAAGTTCCTGAAAACACAGTTCTTATAGATTCAAGTAAATTAAATTCAACAGAACAAGTTGAAGGAGATATTGAAGAAAAAGAAGAACAAATAGAATCAGATAAAACTGATGTAGAATTTGATATTGATAAAATTGCAAAAGGTGAAACTGTAACAAAATATTATGATGTAAAAGTAAAAGAAGGAACAGCTGGAAATACAGTACAAAACACAGTTCAACTTCAATATGGTGATGTAACAAAAAATTCAAATGAAGTAAAAACA
Source organism: Clostridium sp. CAG:389 (assembly GCA_000438255.1). Taxonomy (GTDB): domain Bacteria; phylum Bacillota; class Clostridia; order TANB77; family CAG-508; genus CAG-269. Next base: position 6,254 of record FR901918.1, on the reverse strand, counting down.
TCAATTGAAAATGGAAATATATCAGTACAATTAAAAAATGCAGAAGGAAATGCGGTTTTACAAGATGGATACAATCACAGATATTTATTAACAGTAAAAAATGAATCAAACAAAAAATTGAAAAATTTGGTAGTAAATATTAATAATCCAGAAGAAATAAATATAATGCAATTATCTTATGTAGATGATAATGATAATTTTGTAAAAACAGAAAACCAAAATACATTAACAATAAAAGAAATAGATCCAAATCAAAGCATAGTAGTAGCTATTTATGGAACTACAAATATGAAGACAGATGATGCTTCAAAAGACATTTCTTTAACAGCAAAAGTTACAGATGGTAATAAAGAATATAATTCAAATAGACTAGATTTTAAAGTAGTAAATGAAGTAAAAGGATTGGAAATGTCAGTAACTTCTGATAATAGTGGGGATTATGTTAAAGCAGGAGATAAAATAATTTATAATATAACTGTAAAAAATGGATCTTCAAATGAAATTAACAAAATAAAAGTAAATAACTGGTTATCAAATGATGTAAGCTTAATTAATGTTTCAAAAAATGGAAAAGAATTATCAGAAGAAAGTTATGATATAAGTACAGATGAAGATAAGTTACAAAAAATAATTACATTATCAGAAGATGCAATTGAACCAGGAGAAGAAATAAAATATTCAATAGAAGTAGAAGCAAATGTATCTTATAATAATGGTGAGGTTGTACAAATTATAAATGAAACAAATTTAAAACATTCATATAAAGTAGTTCAAACATCAAGAGTAGAACATATTTTAAAAACAGAAGAAAATCAAGATAATAATAATGGTGACAACAATAATAACGATAACAATAATAACAATGGAAATGATTCATCAACATCAAATTATCTTGTTTCAGGAATAGCATGGATTGATGAGAATGAAAATGGACAAAGAGATTCAAATGAAAAATTATTAGAAGGAATTAAAGTAAAATTACTTGATGCAAAAACAAATGAATATGTTAAAGATTCAAAAGGAAATGTGTTAGAAACAACAACTAATTCAGAAGGATTCTATGCTTTTACAAAAGTAGAAAAAGGAGAATACCTAGTAATATTTGAATATGATACTACTGCATATAGTGTTACAGGATATAAAAAAGATGGTGTTGCAGATGAAAATAATTCAAAAGCAATTTCAAAAACAATAACAGTAGATGGAAAAGAAGAAAAAGTTGCTGTAACAGAAAAAATTGACGTAACAAAAAATACATCAGGAATTAATATTGGTTTAGTTCCAGCTAAAAAATATGATATGCAATTAGATAAATATGTAACAAAAATAACAGTACAAAATAGCAAAACTGTATCAACAGATTATACTGATGCAAAACTTGCAAAACAAGAAATTAATGCAAAAGAAGTAAATTCAACAACAGTAGTTGTAGAATATACAATAAGAGTAACAAATAAAGGTGAAGTGGCAGGATATGTTAAGAAAATAGCAGATTACTTATCAAGTGATTATAAATTTAGTTCAGAACTAAATAAAGATTGGTATCAAGATGGAAACAATGTATATTGCATAGGTTTAGCAGATACAAAAATTAATCCAGGTGAAAGTAAAGATGTTAAATTAACAGTTATAAAACAAATGAAAGAAAATAATACAGGACTAATAAATAATACTGCCGAGATTGTAAGTTCTTATAATGAATTAGGTTTAACTGATATTAATTCAACAGAAGGAAATAAAGTTGATGGCGAAAATGATATGAGTTCAGCAGACGTTATTATATCAATAAAAACTGGTGAAGTTGTAACAACTGTATTATTAGTAATAACAACAATTATAATGCTAGGAGTAGCAGTATATATGATAAGAAAATCAATTATGAATAAAGGAATTATGTAGAGGAAGGAGGGGAAAAAATGAAAAGTATTAAGAAAATAAAAATGGGAGTAATACTATTAGTAGGAATAATAGTTAGTATTTTCACAATAAAGATGGTAAATGCCGAGACATTAGCTAGTATTACAGATGTACAGAGTTTAGGACAATCTGCTATTGGAAATATTGTTAAAGCTGGATATAGTACTTTGACTAGGGATTATAGTTCAGTTGGTGGAGAAGCATTTTGTGTACAACATCTTCAACATATAGGTGGAACATTAAAGAATTATAATGTTGACAAATATATAGAAATTGATGGAAAAACAGCTATTGTTTATGACTCAAAAGAAGGTGCAGGAAGAGAAATAAAAAATGATCTTAATGCAAAGATTGCATATATAAGTAATCAAGGCGAAGGATATGGTACAGCACAGAATTATACAAACTCTCAAAAAGCATTATGGCATAATATTAATGATTGGACAGATTTACTATTTGGAGCTGGAAATATTTATAATTATGCTGGAAATGATAAAGTTTCTGTTAGTGGAAATGAAGTTGAAAAAAAGGCAAAAGAATATGCAAATAGTATAGGAGATACAACAAGCAAAACAACAGGAACTAATGTAAAAGTTGTAGATAACACAACAAATCCAAATACTTTAACAAAAATGGATTTAGGAGATGGATATTATAGAGTTGGTCCATTCCAATGGAATGTAGATGGAAGTATAAAAGACATTCAAGTTAAAGTAGATGGAACTAGTGTTTCAGATATTAGAGTTGTAAGATATAGAGGAACATCAGCTAGTTTTATAAACTCAGAAGATATAAAACCAGAAGATAAGATTTATATTGATATAAAAGGTGCAAAAGATATATCATCAGTACATGTAGATTTAAAAACAACACAAAAAGTTACAGTAGAAAAGGCACAAATTTGGTTTTTAAAATCAGAAGTAGATTACCAAAATATTATATATGTTGTACCAAGTGAAATTACTGTTGATGCAGAGGGTGAAGGACACTTTGATTATGGTGTAAAACCAAGCCCTGTAAAAGTTGGATTACAAAAAGTTGATGATAGAGGTGGAAATACACCATTACAAGGAGTAGGATTTGTATTTAAAGCACAAGTTTTATCATATGATTGCGTAAAAACAAATGGACCATATACTAAATATCATGAGCCACAATACAATGAACTTGGAGAAAAAGTAAGTGATGGTTGGACAGAAACTTGGTATACATATGAGTATGAGTGGAGAGAACATACAATGTATATAGATGGTAATACTGAATGGGATTCTATTGATCAAAATAATGCACAAGTATTTAAAACAAATTCTAATGGAATTATCAGTGTACCAGAAGTTAAATTTAAAACAAGAAATTATAGAACAGATAGTAGAGATGGATTCCAAGAAGTATCTGACAAATTCGCAAGCTCAAAAAACATAACAGCTGTTGAGGTATCAAATCCATATTATGGATATAGTCCTGAAATAGGAAAAGAATATTCAGTTGATAGTGTAAATGAAACCAAATTATTATATAATCATCAAAAATATGTAAAATTATCAGGATATGTATGGTTAGATGATAATGCTGGAAAAACAAATGTAAGAAATAATTTATATGATCAAGGCTCTGAAAAAGGAATTAATGGTATAACTGTATATTTGAAAAATTCAGCAGGTCAAACAGTAAAAACAACGACAACTTCTGAATTGGGATTATATAGTGAAATAGAAGGCGGAGAATATCAATTTACAGATGTAGATTTAGATGCATTACCAGGATATTATATTGAATATGAATATTGTGGAATTACATATCAATCAGTAGACAAAAACTTAGAAACAAAAAACGGTTCAAAAGCAATAGACACAAATTCAAGAAATATTTTAGATAATAAATTTTCAAGTGTTGATGGAAATAGTTCTCAAAACTTAAATGTAAATGGAGTAAATGTAAATTACAATAGAGTTAATGGTCAATATAAGAGTGAAATAAGTGGACATTCAGGATGTAATGTTAGTGCAAGAACAGATGAAGCTGGATACAATTTATATTCTGACTTTGAACCAACTATGGAAGAAATTAGATATATTAACTTAGGTTTATTTGAAAAAGAACAAACAGATTATGCATTATCAAATGATTTATATAATGTTAGAGTAGATGTAAATGGAAAATCACATGTATATAGATATGGAACAACAAGATATTCTAAAAATGGTGAAGTTAATGAAGAATCTTCATGGAATTTAGGTGTTAAATTCCAAAATAATAGAGGAACTTATAATAGAGCAATATATACTTCTGATGCAGAATTTGAATCACAAGATAAAAACAGAGAAATAAAAGTATATGCAACATATAAAATTGCTTTAAAAAATGAATCTACATATTTAGGTAGAATTAATAATATATTAAGTTATTGTGATACTAGAATGAATCTAGTAAGTGCGGGAACAACAGTAAATGATCAAAATCAAATTGGTGGAAATATAAATTATAGTGCTAAACAACAATATAATGATAAATATTCAAAATATATTGTTTATACTAATACAGTAATAGAACCAGGAAAAACTGAATTTATATATGTACAATTTGAAATGAATAGAGAAGCGGTATTATCATTAGTAAATAATGGTGAAGTATTAAACAGTGTAGCTGAAATAAATTCTTATACAACATTTAAAGACTATAATGAAAATGCACCAGTAGCAGTATTAGATAACGACTCAGTACCAGGAAATATAGTACCAGGACAAATAGATACATATGAAGATGATACAGATGCTGCAACTTCATTAAAATTAGAATTGAAAAATGCAAGAGCAATAACAGGAACAGTATTTGTAGATTCAACTGGAAAAGAAAGTGATAAAATATATACAAATCAAGAGAGAAAAGGAAATGGAATATTTGACAATGGAGAGAAAACTCTTGAAGGTATAGAAGTTAAATTAAGAGATACTGAAACAGGAAATACAACACAGATTTATGATGAAAATAGTAAGAAATTTGTAGAAGCAACAACAAAAACAGATGCAAACGGAAATTTTGAATTTGTAGGATTTATACCAGGAGATTATGTAGTTGTATATATTTGGGGAGATAAAGAATATAAAGTACAATATTATAAAGGTACAATATATGATGAATCAAGAGACCAAAGCAATGTATATTGGTATAAAGATAATGTAGATTCAAGAAAAACAGATGCATTAGATAATTCAAATACTAGAACAACAATTGAAAGTGAAATGAAAAAAATAACAAAAAATAATCTAGAAGATGAAATTAATAAAGCATATGAATCATCATCAAATGTTATAAAAACTACAAAAATGGATTCTATAACACCTACGATGTCAATAAGTGTTGAATATGAAACAACAATGACAGATGGAACAGTAGATCAAGTAAGATTTGCAATCTCAAATGTGGATTTTGGAATTGTAGAAAGACCAAAACAACAAATAGATATGATTAAGAGAGTTTCAGGATTTAAAATTACATTGGCAAATGGACAGATTCTAATAGATGCAACAGTTGATGAAAATGGAAAGGTTTCAGGATTGAAAAATAATTTGACATATATGGGACCAACTTCTATTAATCAGTTAGACATTAACGGAATCATAAGAGCAGAAATGGACTCAGAGTTAATTGAAGGTGCAACTCTTGATACTGTATATACAATAAAAGTAACAAATTTGAGTGAACAAGATTATACTTCTCAAAGATATTACTATTATGGAAATAAAGATGGTGCACAACCTGTAAGATTCTCTACAACAGGAGTAATTGATTATCTAGATTCAAGATTACTTACAAGTGATGCTAAATGGCAATTGAAAGATCAATCATACTTAAATGAGATGAATGCAAGTGAAAAGGATAATAGCCAATATGTTAATTCAATTAATACTTACTTTACATCTCAATTGTCAAAAGAATTGGCAACAGGTGAATCAAATGAAATTACACTTAGTGTTTCAAAATTATTAGCAAGTTCAGATGATAATACATTTGATAATAAGTCTGAAATAGTAGATATTACAAAAACAGATGGATTTAGTATTGGTACACCGGTTAAAGTTTCTTGGGATAATGGCAAGTTCTTCTTTGATAATGATAATTCAGAGACAGTTGTAATTATACCAAGTACTGGTGAAAATAAAAATTATGTTTTACCTACTATAATTGGAATTGTAACTATTACAATATTAGGTGTTGGAGTATTTCTTATTAAGAAATATGTTGTTAATAAAAAATAATTAGCTTAGTGCTATTAGATAAAAAGAACATTCTTTAAAAAGAGTGTTCTTTTTGTTACTGGATAATAGTTTTGATACATT
>FR901917.1 GCA_000438255.1 Clostridium sp. CAG:389 | reverse complement strand
TTCCAGATTTTAGACAAACTAGCGGACGGAAGCCGAGATAAGGACGGCTATAATAGTAGTAGTCAACGCGGCCGTCGTAACGCACACTCATAACATCGTTAGCATCATAAGCAGACGGACTGGCCAGACACATGGCATTTGCACCTTTTGAACTTGGTAACACATATAAAGTATCAGTTGTATTTAAATAATCTGCAGAATCTGCATAATTTTTCCAATCTCCCTCATTTACTCTTATTTGATATCCTGTTGCATTTGTTGCTTTCGCTTCATAATTTTTTCCAGGATGTTTTTGATTATATGACTTAAATAACATTTCTACTGTTGGTCCACCTATTACATATTCTGCTTTTGAAGTATCATTATTTGCTGAGTCTTTAAATGTCTCCCATGCTTTTGTATCTAACATATATGCTACTGCTCTCATATTATTATTTGTACTTGTAAAATTTTGACTAAAAAATGAATTATTTAATGCTTTTATTTTTGCATCTGTTACTCTTGCTGATCCTGTTGAATAATCATTTAATATATTTGTAAAAAATGCTCCTTTTGGATATTCCTTCCCTGTTATATTAGGTTTATTTGTTGTTACTGCTCCACTTGCTGTTGTACTTGCTGGTAATTTATCTGGTTCTACATAATTATCTGCTATTAAATATATATTACTTTCATCTGCATAAAATATCTTCCATCCTACTGTTGTTCCATTTATCGGTGTATACCCTGTTACTGTTTTTCCATAATAATTTGTTGCCTTTTCTGTATCTGTTGCTTTTGCTATTGCACTTGCATCTACCAATTTTCCTTCTGTTTTATCATTATTCGATAAATATTTATTAATCTCATCTTCATACTCGTTTAGAGTTTTTCCTTGCTCTACCTCTGCCTTTTCTGTTGCATTTTGAGCTACTTTTGCATTTTTAAACAATCCTTGGTTTGTTAATGCAGATATTGATATTCCTGCCAATATCAACAAGATAATTATCGTTATTACTAACGCTATTAATGTAATACCTTTTTCACGTTTTATTATTTTTTTCATTTAATTTCCTCCGTTTTTATTATTTTTGTTTTTTATATAATTATTTTTCCATCACAAATAGACAGCAACATCAACTAGTATCATATTCTGATACTAGCACAATGTCCCTATC
>FR901916.1:32652-52255 GCA_000438255.1 Clostridium sp. CAG:389 | reverse complement strand
TTTAAGCCTGAGTGAAAGAGGCGCACATGTTTATATTAGATTTTCTTTTTTATGAAATGAAACTGTTCAAACTTTCAAAACATAAGATATGAGGGGTAGACGTCCTAGCCAAATCATCCTTTTAATGAATAACAAAAAAACGGGAACAGAGTCACGTTCCCAAATCTTAAATTTTTATAGCAGAATCTAATGCAAGCTTTATCATAGTATTTAAACCAGTTTGACGCTCTTCTGGTGTAGCAACATCTTTAATAAATTTTGAATCTACAACACTCATCAAGCAAGCTGCTTTTTTATTTAGCAATTTAGCATTATAAAATAAAGCAAAAGCTTCCATTTCAGCAGAAACAGGGTCAAAACCATCAGGTATTCTATTCAAAAACTTATTTACATCAGTCATATAAACATCAAAACAATCAGTACAAACAGTATTGCCTGTAACCATTTTTACATTTGATTCTTCAGCTGTATTTTGAATTATATTATTAAGCTCTTTACTAGAAGAAACAATGTGACAATCATCGTTGTTCAAAGTTAAAGCATAATTACTTTCAGAAAAAACATTTTTACTCAAAATAATATCAAATAATTTAAGTTCTGGTTTATATCCTCCACAAGAACCTATTCTAATAATATTTTCTACATCATAAAATTTAAATAATTCATATGTATAAATACCAACACTTGGCATTCCCATACCATGTGCCATTACTGTTAATTCCTTTCCTTTATATGTTCCAGTATATGCATACATACCTCTAACTTGATTTACAAGTTTGTAATTTTCCATAAAGTTCTCAGCAATATATTTAGCTCTTAACGGGTCTCCTGGCATTACTACTGTTTTTGCAATATCTCCTTTGTTTGCTTCATTATGTGGTGTTGACATATAAAATTCCTCCTTTGTTTTTTTGATATTATATCATATAAAAATAAAAAAGCAATTATAGTCAAAAAATATTGCAAAAAACATTAACTTATGATATAAAATAACGTATAGAAAACTTAAATAGGCTAAATACAAAAGAACAGAGGTGAAATTATGATTAAAGCTTATGCAAGGACTGATAAAGGAAATGTCAGAGAAAATAATGAAGATTATTTTTATATTTCAAATTCATTAGATGAAGTCCAATTATATTTATTAGCAGATGGAATGGGTGGATATAATGGAGGAGAAATTGCAAGTAAATTGGCTGTTCAAACAGCTAAAAACTACATAGAAAATAATTTCAAAGATATAGAAAAAGATAAAGACAGCATAATTCAATTATTAGGAAGTAGTATGGAATATGCTAATATGGTTGTATATGAAAAATCAAAAGAAACACCAGAACTACAAGGAATGGGAACAACATTAGAAATATGTCTAATATATAATAACAAAGCATATATAGGACATGTAGGTGATAGTAGAATATACAGAGTTAGAAAACAATTTATACGAAAATTAACACAAGACCATAGTTATGTGCAAAAATTAGTAAAAGAAGGTACAATAACAAAAGAACAAGCAGAACATCATCCTCAAAAAAATATGTTAATGAAAGCATTGGGATGTAATGCTTTTGTAGAGCCAGATGTTATGGTAAAAGGATTTTTAAAAGATGATATTATTATAATGTGTTCAGATGGTTTATCAAATTTAGTAGACCAAGAAACTATATATGAGATGGCATCAAAAAATATAGAACAAGGAACGAAAGATTTAGTTCAACTCGCAAAAGATAGAGGCGGTTATGATAATATAACAGTTGTAATTATAAAAAATATATAAAGCGGTTTACATTAAGGCGTAAAAGCAATGAGATAAAAAGGAGAGAGAAGTATGAATTTAGAAGGTAAAATTCTAGGTAACAGATACGAGATTATTGAAAAAGTTGGAAATGGAGGAATGGCAACAGTTTATAAAGCCACAGACCTTGTTTTAAAGAGATATGTAGCAGTAAAAGTTTTGAGAGATGAATTTACAACTGATGAAGAATTTATTAAAAGATTTGAAACAGAAGCACAATCAGCAGCAAGATTGGTCCATGCAAATATTGTATCAATATTTGATGTTGGTGTTGATAATGGAATTTATTATATTGTAATGGAATTAATACAAGGAAAAACTTTAAAAGAGATTATTGTTGAAGAAAGAGGTCCACTTCCATGGAAATGGTCAGTAAATGTAGCAATTCAAATTGCATCAGCATTAGAAATGGCTCATAAAAATAATATTATTCATAGAGATATAAAACCTCATAATATAATAATCACAGAAGATGGAATTGCAAAAGTTACGGACTTTGGAATTGCAAAAGCTGTATCAAACTCAACAATTACAGCATTTGGAACAACAATTGGTTCAGTACATTATTTTTCACCTGAACATGCAAGGGGAGGATATACAGATGCTAAATCAGATATTTATTCATTAGGTGTTGTTATGTATGAAATGGTAACAGGTAAGGTTCCTTTTGATGCAGATACTCCTGTTTCAGTTGCATTAAAACATATGCAAGAAGAACCAATACCACCAATTGAGGCAAATCCTCATTTACCAGAGGCAGTAAATAAAATAATATTAAAAGCATTGAAAAAAGATCCAATGCTTAGATATCAAACAGCAACAGAGCTTTTACAAGATTTAAGAATGGCTTTGAAAAATCCATCAGGTGATTTTGTTAATGATGAAGATTATGACCCAACTGCTAGAACACAAAGAATATCAACACAAGATGTTGATAGAATGCAAAAAAATTCTAGAAAAAAAGAAGATAATAAATTTGTTGCATTTATAAAAAATCATAAAGTGTTTAGTTCATTTATAGGATTAATTTTATTATTTTTTATAGCTTTTGGTGGAACAATGTTAGTTTTAAAAGCTACAAATCCAAAAGAAGTTGAAATGCCTAATATTGTTGGACTTACAAAAGATGAGGCACAACAAAAAGTAGAAAGTGCTAAATTAAAATTTGTGGTTTCATCAGAAGAATATAATACTGATGTAGAAGAAAATTATATAATTAGTCAAGAACCAACTTATGTTGAAGGCTATAATAGAGTAAAAGAAGGTAGTGAAGTAAAAGTTGTAGTAAGCAAAGGAACTGAAAAAACAAAAGTTCCAAAAGTAGTTGGAATGTCAAAAGATGATGCTATTGAAGCAATAGAAAATGCTAAATTAAAGGCAGAAATTGTTGAAGAATCAAGTAAGAAGGTTCAAGAAGGTTATGTAATTAATCAAGAGACTGATGCAAATACAGAAGTAAATGCTGGTGAAACAGTTAAAATTCATGTAAGTACAGGAACAGAAAAAGCAACAGTTCCTGGGGTTGTTGGTAAATCACAAGATGAGGCTAAAAAAATGCTTCAAGATTTAGGTTTTGTTGTTACAGTTACAACTAGTGAGGATAATTCAAAAAATAATGGTGTTGTTTTAAAGCAAAGCTTAGATGAAGGAAAATCTGTTGATAAAGGTTCTGCTATTACAATTACAGTAAACACATATGAAGCTTCAAAATCAGCACAGGTAACAATAGATGTAAAATCATATTTACCAAAAACAACAACAACTACAAACAACGAAGCAACTTCAAATAATACTGATAGAACTGCAAATGTTAAAGTAACTGTTAGCAACAATGGAACGGGATTTTCAAAAAATAATGTATCATCAACTGTAACAGATACTATTTATGGAAAAGGTGAGGTTACTATTACTATAACAATTACAGGTACATCTGGTGAACAATATTATAGCGGTAGTAAGGTTATCAATTTGAATAACACAGATAGTGTTACTTTTAAGAATAACTAATAAAAGTATTTTAGTGGAGGTTTGTTAGGAAATATACTAACATAAAAAGATGAAATGAAATTTGGATTATCAGAAAGAACATATAATGCAATAAAAAAAGTTATAGAAAATAATTCGAAATATAAATTTAAATTGTTTGGTTCAAGAGCAAAGGGAACATTTAAAAATAATTCAGATGTTGATTTAGCTGTATTTGAAAATGTTAACAGAGATGATGAGTATAAAATTAGAAATGAAATAGATGAGTTAGATATTATTTATAAGATTGACTTAGTTTTTGTAAATAATAATACAAAGAAAGAATTATTGGAATCAATAGAAATGGAAGGAGTTGATTTCTAATGAAAAGATTTGAAGAAAGAAAAGAGGATTTAAAAAAGGCAGCAAACAAATTAAACGAAGCGTTAATAGGAGACGCCTCAGATTTGGAAATTGACGGAATATTGCATAGATTTGAATTTACTTTTGAATTAGCTTGTAAAACAATGAAGGATTGTTTAGAAGAGCAAGGTATAGTTGGAAAAATAGGAAGTCCAAGAGAAATAATAAAAGAAGCATTTTCAGCGGGTTTGATAGATAATGGAGAAGTGTGGATGGATATGATGCTTTCAAGAAATGAATTATCACATTTATATGATGAAGAAACATCAAGAGAAATATATGATAATATAAAAGAAATCTATATTTTAGAGATAAATAAGCTAATTCAAAAATTAGACACTATTTAAAAGGATGGAATTTTCCATTCTTTTTAAATAAATATTGGAGGAAAAATGCAAGGTTTAATAATAGAAAATATATCAAACTTATACAAAATAAAAACAGAAAAAGGAATATATGAAGCAAATGCCAGAGGAAAATTCAAAAAAGAAGAAATAACACCAGTAGTAGGAGACAAAGTAGAAATACAAATACTAGACGAAGAAAACAAAAAAGCAGTAATAGAAGAAATACAACAAAGAACAACCTACATAAAAAGACCCAAAATGAGCAATATAACGCAACTAGTATTAGTAGTATCAAGCAAGAATCCAAAACCAGATTTATTATTATTAGACAAACAATTGGCATTTGCAGAATATTTGGGAATAAAACCAATAATAGTATTAAACAAAATAGACTTAGACAAAAAGAAAGAATTTGAAAAAATCAAAGAAACATATCAAAACATAGGATATACATTAATAGAAACAATAGCAAAAGAATTAGAAAACGTGGAAGATATATCGTCAAAAAATATAACATCATCAACAGGAATACAAGAACTAGAAAAAAAATTAAAAGGAAATATAAATGCATTTTCTGGAAATTCAGGTGTAGGAAAATCAACACTAATTAATGCAATATTTAATGATACAATAACACAAGAAGGAGAAATAAGCCAAAGAAACAAAAAAGGAAAAAACACAACAACATCAACAAAACTATATGAAATAGATGAAAATACATATATTGCAGATACACCAGGATTTTCAACATTTGATATATCAGAAATAGAATATAGGAAATTGGACCAATATTTCAAAGAATTTAAGCCATTATTAGAAAATTGTGAATTTGTTGGTTGTACACATATAAAAGAACAAAATTGTGGAATTAAACAAGCATTAGAAAAAGGAAAAATAGACAGTGGCAGATATGAAAGATTTTGCAAAATTTATGAAGAACTAAAAGAAAAGGAGAGATATAAATGGTAGAGGTTTCAACATCAATACTTTCAGTAAAAAAAGGAGAAGAATCAAAAACATTTTTTGCACTTGAAAAAGCCAAAACAGATTATTTTCATATAGATGTTATGGATGGAAAATTTGTAGAAAAAAATACATATAATAAAATGCTAGAATATGCATCATATATAAAAAGAATTTCAAATTTACCACTTGATATACATTTAATGGTAGAAGATGTAAATTCAGCAATAGATGATTTTTTGGCAGTTGAGCCAAATATAATCACATTTCATTATGAGGCTTGCAAAGATAAAGAAGAGGTTATGCAAATCATAAAAAAAATCAAGGATAATCATTGCAAAGTTGGATTAAGTGTAAAGCCTGAGACAAAAATAGAAGAAATTTATGAATTTTTACCATATATTCATATGTGTTTGGTTATGACTGTTGAACCTGGTAAAGGAGGGCAAACTCTTTTGACAGATATGGTTGATAAAATTTCAGCTTTAAAAAAATATATTGATGATAATAATATAGAAATTGATATAGAGGCAGATGGTGGAATTAATCTAAAAACAGTAGAAGCAGTAAAAGAAGCGGGAGCAAATATATTGGTTTCTGGTACAGCTATTTTAATTGCAAAAGATTATAAAGTCATAATTGATGAATTAAAAAAATAAGATGTAAATATTTTATAAAAAAAGGATTGGAGAGTAAAACTTCAATCCTTTTAAAATTATTTTTCTTCTTTGTCATCATTTTTTGTTTCAGATGTTATTTCGATTACTTCTTCTTTTGAACTAGAATCAGATACTTTTTGGTCTTTATTTTTTTTACATGATTTTTTAGGAAGTATAGCAGAAACTAAAATTCCTAAACCAAGTACAGCTATTACAAATGAAACTATTCTTCCGATAAAAGGAAGTTCACAAATTACCCAAACTATAATTCCTGAAACAATCAACATTCCAAATCTGCCATTATTTTTATTAATATTTAATCTTGAACATAAGTAGTTATTAGCAACAATTGTGAATAATGATTTTGCCAACACTAATGCTAATACATATAAAGCAATTGTTAATAAAGAAATGCTAGCTGTTATTTGTAATAATATTAAAATTATACAAGCAACTGGAACAGCAACAAGTGTAAGGAATCCTGTTCCTAAAATATTTAAAGTTTTCTTTCCAACAAATTGATTTGTATTATTTAAGAATTTTGGTGTAAGCCATAAGCAAACTAACCAGATAATAACTACAAATACTATAAATGTACCTAAATCAAGAATATAATCTGATACAATTGCTCCAACTGTTTTTTCAGAAGAAGTTGTTGGTGCTTTATAAACTACTGTTCCATTTACAACTCCATCTTCAAATGAAAGTTCAGAAGGTGTTGAATAAGTTAAATTACCATAAATTATACCTTTTGCATTTTCATCAGTATTGAAGTTGATATTTGAACAACTTACAAAAGCATTTCTACCAATAGCTCCGTTAATATTCAAAGTTTTGCAAGATATTTTTGCATCTCTATAAATATAACCATTTGAAACTGTAAAATTATTTGTTAATGCATAAACATCAAAAACAATACCTTTAACTTCAATTGAATTAGCCATAGCAAAAAGGTTATTAAAGATGTAAGCTTTTTCATCAACAATTATCTTCTTTGCCATTATGAAGGCATCTCCACCAATTTGAGAATTGATAGTAACAGTATCAGCCATAACAAATAAATTTCCGTCAACTATGTAATCAACTGTTATATTGTCACCAGTAAGATATACATCACTTTTTTTGTAAGAATCTTCTTGTGTTTTGTTTTCTGAAATTGTATTTTCAACTTCTTGTTCAACTGGTTTTGTTTCAGATTCGTCTGAAATAAGAGCGATATCGTTTTCATTATTTGTTTCATTATCTGCAAGAGCAAAAGGTATTGCTAAAAGCATAAATAAAACAGTTAAAATTGCAATGATTTTTGTTTTGTTTTTTAACATAACAAATCCTCCTTTTTTAATATTTTTATATGTCAAATCATATATCTTTAATACTATTTTGTCAATTATTTTTGGAAAATTAATGTTCATTTATGATTAAATTTGTTACATAAAAAAGATGTTGCCAGTTGTGCTAAAATGTGCTATACTAATAATGTTAACAAAAAATGGAAAAAAGGATGGCACAAATATATCAAAAGTATAATAATAGAAAAAAGAAAGGCGGACAAAACCATGGGATTTTTCGATAAATTAAAAAATGGGCTAAACAAGACAAAAACATCATTTGACGAAAAAATAAACAATGTATTCAAAAACTTTCGAAAAGTAGATGAAGAATTTTTAGATGAACTAGAAGAAGTACTAATAATGTCAGACATAGGTATGGAAACATCAATCAAAATAATATCAAATTTAAGAGAAAAAATCAAAAAAGAAAAGATACAAGACGAAGAAGAAGTAAAACAAGCATTAAGAGAAGAAATGCAAAAAATACTAGATGGAGCAGATAAAGAATTACACCTAAACACAAAACCATCAGTAATCTTAGTAGTAGGAGTAAATGGAGTAGGAAAAACAACATCAATAGGAAAGATGGCAAATAGATTAGCAAAAGACGGAAAAAAAGTAGTAGTTGCAGCAGCAGACACATTTAGAGCAGCAGCAGTTGAACAACTAGAAATATGGGCAAAAAGAGCGGGAGCATATATTGTAAAAAGAGATGAAGGAGTTGACCCAGCATCAGTAGTATTTGACGCTATCAAAAAAACAAGAGAAAATGGAGCAGATGTACTAATAGTAGATACAGCAGGAAGATTACACAACAAAAAATATTTAATGGATGAATTAAATAAAATACAAAAAGTAATAAATAAAGAAATGCCAGAAGCAGACAAAGAAGTTTTACTTGTAATAGACGGAACAACAGGGCAAAATGCTATTTCACAAGTAAAAGCTTTTAAGCAAGAAACAGATATAACAGGAATTGTATTAACAAAGCTTGATGGGACAGCAAAAGGTGGAGTTGTTATAGGAATTGTTGAAGAAAATAAAATTCCAGTAAAATTCATTGGGGTTGGAGAACAAATTGATGATATGGAAATCTTCAATTCAGAAGACTTCGTCAAAGCGATAATTTAAACTGTTTTTAGGGACGGAGCAAAAAAACAGATTTTATATTTATAGTTATACATCATTTTGTAAATGTAAATACTTTATATTAATGATATGAAATACTTAATGTAAAAAACTGTTTTTTTCCTCCGTCCCCAAAAACAGGAGGAGGTTAAAATGGAAAAGAAAAAAAGCAAAGTAAGAATGATAATCGTGTTGTTGTTTATAGCAATATTTGCAATAGGAAGCTATATAAATTTAAGAGGAACATACTTACAATACAAAGAATTAGGAGAAAATTATATACAAGCATTTGAAACAAATTTAAAATGTAAATATATAATTTTTGGAATAAACTTTATAGTATTATATATAATAATGTATTTTACAAATAGGGGAATAAAAAAAGGATTAAAGCCATTTTTTGAAAAAGAAAACAAAGAGATGCCTAAATTACTTAATAAATCAATATCACTTGTAGCATCAGTAGTAATAAGTACACTTGTTTCTAACACATTGATGAAGCAATTTTTACTATGTGCAAGTAATGCATCATTTGGAATAAATGACCCAGTTTTTGGATTTGATATAGCGTTTTACATGTTCCAAAAGCCATTTATCCAAACATTATTATTATATTTTATAGGAATAATTATAGAATTAACAATTTATATGGCAATTTATTATGTTATTGTATTTAACAGATATTTTGATGGTGTAGACGGAAAAATGGTAAGAGATAGTTTACTTATCAAAAAGATTTTAAGAAATGCTACTATTGTAGTAATTGCAATAGCTTTAATGAATGCTCTAAATGTAACAAATATATCTTTGAATAAAATGTTAACAATAAAAAATGATGCAGACTCAGCAGAAAACATTGAGATTATAGGTGCAAGTTATACAGATGTAATGATTCAAAGATGGGGATATTTAATATTCTCATTTGTTATTGTTTTTGCTTCAATTAGAGCAATAAAAGCATTTAAGAAAAATAATTCAGCAAAAGTTCTTAAAAATTTAGCTATTATACCAGGATATTTAGTTGCAATGTTTTTGGTAATAATCGTTTTCAATTTAATTTTTGTAAATTCAAATGTGCTAGACAAAGAAAAAGACTATATAGCTAACAATATTAAATACACAAAGGCTGCATATAACATAGATATTGAAGAAACAAACTTAGAAAATTCTGGAACTATAACACAAAGTGAAGTAGTTGAAAATGCTGATGTAATAAATAATACAAGATTGATAAATCAAGATGTTGTATTAAAAACGTTAGATGATAGTCAAACAGGAACAGGATATTATACATATAGAAATGCAAATATTGCAAAATATAAAATATCAGGAAAAGACAAACTTTTATACATAGCACCAAGAGAAGTTACAAATTCAGGAAGAACATATAATAGCAAAACATATGAATATACACATGGAAAAGGGCAAATTGCAATTGATGCAACAGCTGTATCTGTAACAGGAAACCTAAACTACATTCAAAAAGATATATCTGGTAAAGATGAGCAATTAGGAACGAAAACACAAGATATTTACTTTGGATTAGAGACGAATAATGCAATTGCAACAAATGTAAAAAATAAACAAGAATATGATTACACAGATGAATATGGTTTAGAACATACATCAACATATAGTGGGGATGCTGGTTTACAACTTGGATTTATTGATAGATTAATTTTAGGAATAAGAACAGGTGACTTGAATTTAGCATTTTCAACAGAAATAAATAAAGACAGCAAAATTTTAATTAATAGAAATATTATAAAAAGAGCCAAAAGTGCTATGCCATATTTGATTTATGACGAAAATCCATATACAGTTGTAACAGAAGATGGTAAAACGGTATGGGTATTAGACGCATATACAGTTTCAAATAATTATCCATATTCACAATATTCATCAATAGAACATGATGGAATTAAAGAAAAAATTAATTATATAAGAAATTCAGTAAAAGTAATAATAGATAGCTATGATGGTACAATGAAGTTTTATGTAACAGATAAAACAGACCCAATTGCTATGGCATATAGAAATATATATCCAACAATTTTTGAAGATATAAATTCAGAAATATCAACAGATATATCAGAACATTTTATTTATCCAGAATATTTATATAATGTTCAAACAGAATTATTAAAAATATATCATAATGTAAAACCTGATGTATTGTATAGAACAGATGATGTATGGAGTTTAGCCAAATATAATGCAACAAATGTTACAAAATCAACAGGAACAGAGTTAAAACCATATTACACAATGGTTAACAAAGACGAAAAAAATGAAATTGGCTTAATACAAATTTATACACCAGAGTCAAAACAAAATCTAATTTCATATTTAGTTGGAACAACAGATGGAAGTTCAAATAAATTAAAATTGTATAAATTTTCACAAGATAGTAATATCTTTGGACCAATGCAGTTAGATAATCAAATTGAGCAAGATGAAACAATTTATTCCGAGATTCAAAGCTTAAATACAAGTGGAACAAAGGTTACAAAGGATATGGTAGTTGTTCCAGTAAACAACACATTGTTATATGTTGAATCAATTTATCAGACAATGTTAAATGTGGAATCTAAAATACCTGTTCTTAAAAAAGTTGTTGTTGCTTCTGGAAATAAGGTTGCAATTGGTGATAGCCTAAGTGAAGCTTTAAATAATTTGCTTTCAAAAGAGGCTTCTAATATTGAGGTCGAGAATACTGATGATGTTGATGGCTTGATTGATGCGATTGTTAAGGCTAATAAGAATTTGTCTGAGTCTACAAATAATAAAGATTGGGAACTTATGGGTTCTGATATTAAGAAGTTACAGAGTTTGATTCATTCTTTGGAGATTGAGAAGGCAAAGGAAGATAAGAAAAAGGCTGAGACTAAGAATGATGTTAATGAAGTGAATAATGTAATTGAAAATATAGTAGAATAAAAAAATCGGGATGAGGAGAATGGTCTCCAATCCCGATTTTTTAAACTAATTTATAAAATATTTTTTTACCTTTTTTCAAAATAGCGTAACCATCTTTAAAATCAGAATCTGAAAGAACATAATTAACATCAGAAACTTTAACATCATTTAAAGAAATACCACCTTGATTAATTAAAGTTCTAGCTTGACCTTTTGAAGGAGCAATACCAGTTAAAATAATAGCATCCAAAATAGAAATATTTTTATTATTTAATTCAACAGTTGGCATATTATCTAAATTACCTTTACCAGAGAATAGGGCATTAGCAGCTTCTTCAGCTTTTTTAGCTTCTTCTTCACCATGAACTAATTTTGTAATTTCAAATGCAGCGACTTTTTTTGCTTCATTGATATGTTCATCTTTTAGGGAAGCAAGTTCTTTTATTTTATCCATAGGTAAGAATGTTAATAATTTTAAAACATTTTCAACACTTTCATCTTCAATATTTCTCCAATATTGATAAAATTCATATGGTGAAGTTTTTTCTGGGTCTAACCATAAAGCACCTTTTTCAGTTTTACCCATTTTTTTACCTTCTTTTGTTGTAAGAAGTTTAAATGTTAAACCATAAGAATCATCTTTTCCAATTCTTCTGATTAAATCAACACCACCAAGAATGTTTGACCATTGATCATTTCCACCCATTTCTAATTTGCATCCATATGTTTCATATAAATGTAAAAAGTCATAAGATTGCATAAGCATATAACTCATTTCGAAAAATGTTAATCCTGTTTCCATTCTTTGTTTGTAACATTCTGCTGCAAGCATTTTATTAACAGAGAATAGACTTCCGATGTTTCTCATAAAATCAACGAAATTTAAATCTAAAAGCCAGTCTGCATTATTTACTATAATTGCAGCATTTTCACCTTTAAAACTTATAAATTTTTCAATTTGTTTTTTTATACATTCAACATTGTGGTTTATAGTTTCTCTTGTCATCATTTTTCTCATATCAGTTTTTCCTGATGGGTCACCTATTGTTGCAGTTCCACCACCAACTAATATGATTGGTTTATGTCCACATTTTTGCATATGACTTGCAACCATTAAAGAAACAAAGTGTCCAACGTGCAAACTGTCTGCTGTTGGGTCTATTCCGATGTAAAATGGAACACTTTCTTTACCGAAAAGTTCTTTTATTTCTGATGGATGTGTCATTTGTTCAATATAGCCTCTTTCTTCTAAGATATTAAATACATTTGTCATTATTAAATCGTCCTTTCTATAATAATATTGATTTGTTTATTTGTAAAAAATATTATAATTTAATATTTTTGTTGTTTTTGAATTCTTCATCAAATTCAGAATAGTTTAAAAATCTGTTTAGATTTTTTACTGTTATTCCTGTTTCTCCTGATATTGTGTCTAAATTTTGTGTTAGTCCGTTTTCTTCGACATATGATTTGAATGTTTCAAATTCTAATGTGTCTTTTGCACTACATTTTGGACATACATTGTCGTTTGATACATAAAAGTTTCCGCATCTACTGCATTTATTAAATTCCATGATTTTTCCTCCTAATTTTTCTTTTGATATAAACTGGCATTATTTTATCACATTTTGTTGGAAATAGGAAGAGAAAAAAGAAATTTTTATTATAATACATAGTCAATTATAAAAAATAAGTGGATTTTTAAAATCTATAATGGTATAATAGCAAAAAATCAAAAGAAGGTAATCAAATGAAAAAAATAAATGGAATAATAATGCAATATTTTGAATGGTATATGGACTGTAAACAAAATTTATGGAATCAAATAAAAGAAAATGCAGAGAAACTATCAGAAATGGGAATAACAGCAATGTGGCTGCCACCAGCATATAAAGGAATAGGCGGAAAAGACGAAGTAGGATATGGAGTGTATGATGTATATGACTTAGGGGAATTTGACCAAAAAGGGACAATAAAAACAAAGTATGGTTCAAAAGAAGAATATATAGATGCAATAATTGCACTAAAACAAGCAGGAATAGAAAGTTATGCAGACATTGTATTAAATCACAAAATGGGAGCAGATGCACTTCAAACAATACCGGCAACAAAAGTTGACTGGACAAATCATAATGTAGAAACATCAGAAAAAGAAACAGTACAAGTAGCAACAAGATTTACATTTCCAGGAAGAAAACACAAATATTCAGATTTTGAATGGAACTGGACAGACTTTGATGGAATAGACTATAATAATAAAACTGGTGAAAACGCAATATTCAAATTTATAAATAAAAAATGGGGAGCAGAAGTTGATGAGGAGTTTGGAAATTTTGATTATCTAATGGGAGCAGATTTAGACTTTTCAAATCAAAGAGTGGTAAAGGAATGCACAGATTGGGGCAAATGGTACCTTAATTTAACAAATGTAGATGGGTTTAGGCTAGATGCCGTAAAACACATAGATGCAGATTTTTACGAAAAATGGATACAAACTTTAAGAGAAGAAAGTAAAAAAGAATTATTTGCAGTAGGTGAATATTGGTCAGCAGATGTGAATAAATTACATAAATATATTACAGAAACAGAAGGAAAAATATCATTATTTGATGTACCACTTCATTATAATTTTTTCAATGCATCAAATGACCCTAATTATGATATGTCGAAAATATTAGAACATACACTAGTAAAAGAAAATCCTTGTATGGCAGTAACATTTGTAGATAATCATGATACACAACCAGGTCAAGCATTGCAAAGTTTTGTACAAAGCTGGTTCAAATCAATTGCATATTCAATTATACTATTAAGAAATGATGGTTATCCATGTGTATTTTACGGTGATTATTATGGAATACCTCATGACAATATTGATTCCGAAGAAAGTCTAAAAACATTAATGCTTGTTAGAAAAAATAGATCTTATGGTTTACAACATGATTATTTTGACCATAATAATTTCATAGGATGGACGCAAGAAGGCGATGAGGAACATATTAATTCGGGGATATCGGTTGTTATTTCTAATGCTGGTGATGGTTATAAAAGAATGTATGTTGGAAATCAAAACATTGGAAAAGTATATATTGATTGCCTTGAAAATTGTGAAGAAGAGGTTACCATAGATGAAGAAGGATGTGGAAATTTTGGAGTTAAAACAAGAAGTGTTTCAGTTTGGGTAAAAAAATGAGCGCTACCCAAAGAAGCATTCTCCAAAAGATAAATGAAAGGAAATGAAAATGACAAGAACGAAATTAAAAGATAGAATATTGCCTGATTACACAAAAGGTGAAGAAATTTTTAATATGACATCACATATAGTTGGTGGAGCATTTGGAATAGTTGCATTAGTATTATGCATTGTATTTTCAGCAATTCATCATAATGGATATGCTGTTGTAAGTAGTATAATATATGGAATAACAATGATACTTCTATATACAATGTCAAGTATATATCATGGCTTAAAACCACAAAGAAAAGCTAAAAAGGTGTTTCAAATATTAGACCATTGTTCAATTTTTTTATTAATAGCAGGTTCATATACTCCATTTTGTTTGGTGACTTTTAGAGAATATAATACTGCTTTGGGATGGAGTATATTTGGAATTATATGGGCAATGGCTGTTCTAGGAATTACACTGAATGCAATAGATATTAAGAAATATAAGATATTTTCAATGATATGTTATTTAGGAATGGGATGGTGCATTATTTTTACTGCGAATTTGTTGCCTAAGTTGTTGGGAATACCTGGTTTGATTTTATTGGTTTCAGGTGGTGTTGCTTATACGGTTGGTGCTATTTTGTATGGTTTAGGAAAAAAGAAGAGGTATATGCATTCAATATTTCATTTGTTTATATTATTAGGAAGTATGTTGCAGTTTTTCTGTATATTGCTATATGTAATATAGTGTGAAAAAGATAAAATAAATTTTAACAAAAAAATTGCAATTTTATGTAGAATGTAGTATATTAAAGAAAGATAGAAAAATTAAAAATCAAGGCTTATTGATTAGGAGGACAAAAGATGAAAACAGAAGAAATATATTTTAATGCAACACTTCGGTATTCCTGTATTATGAAAAATGATGGATTTTTAATTGTAAAAATCCAAGAAGGAAAAATAGTTGATATCTCAGGTTTATTTACAAATGATTTAATTGCTAGCAAGAAGAATGGAGATGCAATTGTTTTGACATTTTATTCTATGGATTCCACATTGTGGACTTATAGTGAAGAAGTCAGTGTTGAAATTGGTGATGATGCTAAAAAAACATTACCATTGAAAGTAGAAAAAATGATAGATGTGTATCTAGATGGAATAAAGAAAAAAACTTTATTTCAAATAGAAACCAATTATAAGATTCTAGATGAAAAAGAAAAGGAAAGATGCAATGAGAGCATCCAAAGACTTCTTACAGGATGAAAAGGGGAGTGGTATATAGCCACTCTCTTTTAAAATACCTTTTTTGAAATTAATTATTGATAAATAAAAAGAAATTTAGTAAAATATAGTAAGAATCAAGAAAGGAAAAGATAGAAAATGAAAAAATTCATAAAAAGTTTTAAATATGCGTTTGAAGGAATATTGACAGGAATAAAAGAAGAACAAAATATGAAAATACATATAATTATAATGATACTTGTAATAATATTTGGAATAATGCTAAAAATAAATACAACAGAATGGATAATATGTATACTATTATTTGGACTAGTAATATCAATGGAATTAATGAATACAGCAATAGAAAACACAGTTAACTTAATAACAAAAGAAAAAAATCAACAAGCAAAAATAGCAAAAGATGTTGCAGCAGGAGCCGTTTTAGCATCAGCAATAGTATCAGCAATTATCGGATTAATGATATTTGTACCAAAAATATTATAAAAATTTTTGATGACAATGAGCGAAAGGGTAAAACATGGAATATAAAGAAGTAGAACAAATAGAAAAAATAATAATTACTGAAACAGAACAAGAAAATGATATACGAGGATACAAATTTAAAAATTGTATTGAAACAATAATTACAGAAAAAAATGAAATAACAAATTGTATATTTGAAAACTGTAAATGCATAGAATCAAAATTCATAAGTACATATTTTACAAATGTAATTTTTAAGAACTGCGACTTTTCAAATGCTGATTTTAGTGAATCAAATTTTGTAGAATGTGAATTTTCTAATTGTAAATTAGTAGGAACAAAACTTGTTGACACAAGCATTTACAAAACAAGAATAAAAGAATCAAATTTTGAATATTCTAATTTTTCAAATTCCAACATTAAAGATACAATTTTTAAAGAAAACAATGTAAGTATGTCTTCATTTGGAGAGTGCAAGTTAAAAAATACAAAATTCGATGAATGTGAATTATATAAATCTCAAATGTTTAGAACAAATTTAAAAGGAATTGATTTTTCAACTTCTAATATTGATGGTATAATAATAGATAAAGAAGACTTAAAAGGACTAATTGTTAATCAATTTCAGGCAGTTGAACTATCAAAATTATTAGGAATAGTTGTAAAATAAAAACATTTTGTCTGTTTTGAAACTGATGTTCCAAAACAGAACTGTTCCCAGAAGGACATGGTAAGGAGAAGTAAAAAAATGTATGATGTAATAATTGTAGGAGCTGGACCGGCAGGAATATCTGCAAGCTTGTACACAGTAAGAAGAAACTTAAAAACATTGATAATATATAAAGAAGAATCGGCATTAGAAAAAACAAAAAAGATAGAAAACTATTATGGATTTGAAAATGGAATAAATGGCGAAGATTTGTACAAAATAGGAATTAAACAGGCACAAAATATAGGTGTAGAAGTTATAAAAGATGAAGTTACAAATATTCAAGCAGACTATCTAAACGAAAAAGGACATATATTTAAGGTTGGAACTTTAAATAATGAATTTGAAGCAAAATCAGTTATACTTGCAACTGGAAACAAAAAGAACAAACCAAATATAAAAAATATGGACAAGTATGAAGGTAAAGGAATTAGTTATTGTGCAATTTGTGATGGCTTTTTTTACAAAAATAAAGATGTTGCTGTAATTGGAAATGGAGACTATGCAATTGCGGAGGCAATGGATTTGCAAAACATTGCAAGGTCAATAACAATTTTGACAAATGGTAGACAAGTACCAGAATATAGAGTTGAAAATATTGATATTAATACAAAAGAAATAAGAGAAATAAAGCGGAGAAAATAAAGTTGAAGAAATTGATTTTGAAGATAATACAAAAATGAAAATAGACGGAGTGTTTATTGCACAAGGTGTTGCAGGAAGTACTGATTTTGCAAAAAGGATTGGTGCAAAAGTAAACAATGATAAAATTGTTGTTGATGAAAACATGCAAACATCAATTAAAGGTTTATTTGCTTGTGGGGATTGCACAGGAGGATTATATCAGGTTTCAAAAGCTGTATATGAAGGCACAAAAGCAGGACTTGCAGTATTAAAATAGTTTGAAATTTTATTATATAAAGATATAAAGGAGGAATTATAATGGAACTAAAATTAAGTTCGGAAAATTTTGAAAAAGAGGTTTTGAATTCAGAAAAACCAGTATTAGTTGACTTTTATGCAGATTGGTGTGGACCTTGTAATGCAATGGCTCCAATTGTTGAAGAATTAGCAACAGAATTAAATGAAAAGGCAAAAGTTGGTAAAATCAATGTTGATGAAAATTCAGATATAGCGGTTGAATATAATGTTATGAGTATTCCAACTTTTATTATTTTCAAAAATGGTAAAGAAGAAAAAAGATTTGTTGGAGTTAGAGACAAAGAAGAACTTTTGAAATCGTTTTAGAATACAAAAATATTGAAAAACAATAAAAAAGTATTGACAAAAAATAATGTTTAATATAAACTAGAAGCATAAATTAAAAGAAGGAGATAAAACTATGAAAAAGATTTTATACAGTAGTTTATTTTTAAGTATATTGCAGTCAATACTTTTTTGGCATAAAGATCCAGGAATATCAATAGCAATATTTCTGACCGCAACAATAATTTTAACAATATACAATTTAAAAGAAAAAGAAATGATAAAAAATAAAAAAGGAATAATATGGGCAATTCCAATAGAATTACTTGGACTAACATACTTTATATTTAACAACATATTTTTCAAAATATTAAATGTACCAGTAATATTAACTTTATTTGTAATAATGTGCATGAGCATTACTAAAACAAAAATAATTGAGAATAAATTTATAAGACAAATATTAGGTAAGATTTTCAAACCATTTGTAGTATTATTTGATTTCATAAGTGATTTTGACATGGATGAATTTTGGGAAAACAAGAAAGAAAATCAAAATAGTAAATCAGATAATATCAAAAAGGTAGGAAAATCATTATTAATTGCAATACCTGTAATATTAGTAATAATATTTTTGTTATCTTCAGCAGATAGTGTATTTGGAAGTATATTTAGTGATTTTACAAAAACAATATCAAAAATGTTAGAAATAAAAACAATAAATGATTTATTAGGAAGACTTTTGGTAATAGCATTTTCATTTGTATATATTGCAGGATTTATAATTGCATTTGCAAAAAGTGAAAAACACGAAGAAACAGAAGAAAAAACATCAGGAATAAAATTAAGTGATTTAACAATAAAAATGTTGCTAGTATCATTAAATATTATATATTTATTATTTAGTATAATACAATTCAAATATTTATTTATGAATGCAGGAAGAACATCAGATTTTGATTATGCAACATATGCAAGAACAGGATTTTTTCAATTAATGTTTGTATCATTTATAAATTTTGCATTATTACATATTTGTAAGAAAAGTGAAGAAAATAACAAATTTTTAAAGATAATGCTAATAATTTTTACAATAATAATTGTGATATCAGCAGCATTTAGAATGCATTTATATGAACAAGAATACGGATATACATATTTAAGATTATTTGTGTATTTTACATTAATGACAGAAATATTGATATTAATACCAATACTTGCAAGAATTTGTGGTAAAAAAATAGATACATTTAAAACCACAATACAAATTATAGTTATAATG
>FR901916.1:10956-32622 GCA_000438255.1 Clostridium sp. CAG:389 | reverse complement strand
TTGTTTTAAATTTTATAAATATTAATAAAATAATAGCACGAAACAATATAGATAAATATTTATCGGATATAGAAAATGAATCAATAGATTTCTTTTATTTAGAAACAATAACAGGAACAGATTCAATAGAAGAACAATTGAGAATATTGAATAAGAGTGAAGAAGGATTATCAGTAGAGGCAAAAGAATATTTAACAAATCTTAAATCAAGCGTAAAAAGCAATTTGAGAGGATATAAAATATTATATGGAAAAAATTATAAACCATCATTTTTTGAATGGAATTTATCAAAATCAAGAGTTGAGCCATTATTAGAAAATGTAGATTTAACAGATAGGAGTAGAAATTATGAAAATAACTGGGAATAGAAGTATATCTTCAATGATAAAAATATTTTTAATAATCTTATTTGCAATATGTATTGCATCAGTAATCACGGTACCGATAATTGTAGAAAATCAAGGTATAGGAAGTTTGAAACAAATGATTTTTAATGGGATATTAGGAAGTACAGTAGTATGCATATATTTATCTGCAATTCCAGCGTTAGTGATGCTATATCAATTCATAAAAATATTTAGTTCATTAGAAAAAGGAGAAGTGTTTAGTAGAAAAATAGAAAATAGATTTTTAGTGACATCAATTTGTTCTATTGTAATTGGAATTATATATGCAATAAATGCAATTACAATGCTAAACAAAATAGCAAAATTTGAATATTCAGCAATTGTAACATATATGTTTTTTGCAGTAATTGTATCTATGATATTTTTGATTTTGGGAATTGGTTTAATAGTTCTAAAATCAATATATAGAACTGCAATAGAAAATAAAGAAGAAAATGATTTAACAATTTAGAAATGATTTTAAGAGTGTTGTTATATGTGAACATTTTTTAGGAGGAAAAATAAATGGCAATAATAGTTAATTTAGATGTGATGATGGCAAAAAGAAAGATGTCGTCAAATGAGCTTGCACAAAAGATAGGAATTACTAATGCAAATCTTTCTATATTGAAAACTAATAAAGGTAAAGCTATAAGATTTTCTACATTAGATAAAATTTGCGAGGTTTTGGAATGTACACCAGGGGATATTTTGGAATATAGATAGAGTTTTTTGTGGAAATTATGCCTTTTTTAGAGCTATTATCTAGTGACAGCTGCTCACATAAAGACAGAAAAACATCTTGAAAAATAAAATTTGCTGTGATATTATAGTCTTGTTAAAGAGGGAGATACCTATTTAAAAATAAGGAGATGTGTTTTATGAAAAATAAAAAAACAGTAATAATTGTAATAGTAGTAATAGCAATATTAATAGCAGTTATAGCAGGTGTAGCAATATATATAACTAACAAAAACGCACCAAAGCCGGAAGAGGCATTAAGTGCATACATAGAATTATTAAATGAACAGAAATATGACGAAATGTACAATATGATTTCAGAAAGTTCAAAATCACAAATATCACAAGAAAACTTTGTAAAAAGAAACAAAAATATATATGAAGGAATTGATGCTTATGACATAAAAATAACGCAATCTGAAAAAACAAAAGAAGGTAATACATATAAAATTCCATATACTGAAACAATGTCAACATCAGCTGGAACAATAAATTTTACAAACACAGCAAAATTAGTAAAAGAAGATAAAGAATACAAAATAAACTGGTCATCTAGTATGATTTTTCCGGAATTAAGAAGTACAGATAAAGTAAGAGTTTCAAGTTTAACAGCAAAAAGAGGAGAAATTCTAGATAGGAATGGCTTGAAACTTGCTGAAAATGGTAGCATTTCTAATGTTGGAATTGTACCTGGTAAATTAGGAGAAAACAAGGAGTCAAATATAAGCAAAATATCTGAATTAACAGGTGTCTCAACAGATTACATAAATACACAAATTTCTGCTTCATATGTGAAAGATGATACATTTGTACCAATTAAAAAAGTTTCAGCAGATAATACAGAATTAAAAGAAAAATTATTACAGATACCTGGAATTAAAATAACAAGTGTTGATGCGAGAGTGTATCCACTTGGAGAAGAGGCCGCACATCTAATTGGTTATGTTCAAGCTATTAGTGCAGAAGAATTAAAACAAAAAGAAGGAAAAGGTTATAGTTCAAGTAGTATAATAGGAAAAGCTGGATTAGAACAAGCATATGAAGATACTTTAAGAGGAATAGATGGTACAGAAATTTATATAATTGATGAAAACGGAAACAAATTGAAAACACTAGCTATACAAGATAAAAAAGATGGAACTGATGTAAAATTGACAATAGATTCAACAATACAAAAACAACTATATAATCAGATGAAAACAGATAAAGGATTTTTTGTAGTTATGAATCCAACAACAGGAGAATTACTTGCAACAGTAAGTACACCATCATATAATTCAAATGACTTTGTACTAGGGTTAACAAATGAAAAATGGAAAGAACTTAATGATGATACAGGAAAACCTTTATATAACAGATTCTTACAAAGCTATTGTCCGGGCTCAACATTTAAACCTATAACAGCTGCTATTGGTCTAACATCTGGAAAACTTACAACAAACACAACATTCAATTATTCAGGATTGAAGTGGCAAAAAAATTCAAGTTGGGGAGATGTTTATATAACAACATTAACAGCATATAGTGGAGCAAAAAATATATCAAATGCATTAATACATTCTGATAATATATTCTTTGGTCAAGCAGCAATGCAAATTGGAACAGATACTTTTTGTTCAAATTTAGACAAGTTAGGTTTTAATGAAAATATTGATGAATTGATTAAATTTCCATTGACATTTAAAAAATCACAATATTCTAATTCAGGAAAAGCTGATATGAATGAAAAGAAATTAGCTGATTCAGGATATGGTCAAGGAGATATATTAGTTAATCCAATACATATGGCATCAATATATTCTGCTTTTGCTAATAATGGAAATATGGTCAAACCATATATAGAATATCAAAATGGTAAATCTGAATATTTAAAGGAAAATGTATTTACATCAGATGCTGCAAATTCTGTTAAAAATGATTTGATTCAAGTTGTTGAGAACCCTGAGGGAACGGCAAATGATATGAAAATTTCAGGTGTTACTATTGCTGGAAAAACTGGTACAGCAGAGTTGAAAAATTCAAGTACGGATACAGAGAGTGGTACACTAGGTTGGTTTGACTGTTTTACTGTTAATTATTCAGCTAGTAATCCAAATGCAAATGATATGCTTATCATTGGTATGGTTGAAAATACTCAAAATAATAGTAGTGGTGGCAGTCATTATGTTATTAAAAAAATAAGAAGTTTATTTGTTAAATAATAGTAACAAAGGCACAACTAAAATGGTTGTGCCTCTTCCATTTTTTTATGTTATATGCTATATTTAAATAGTAAAATATTATGATTTATATTCATTAGAATATGAAATTGATAATGCAAAAAAACAATATAAAAAATGGAGTAGAAACATGAAAAAAATATTATTAGTAGAAGACAACGAAACAATAATAATGGGATTAAAATATTCATTAGAGCAAGAAAATTTTAGAGTAATAACAGCTAAAAATGTAGAAGAAAGCAGAGAAAAGATAAAACAAGAGCAAATAGATATAGTCTTATTAGATGTATCATTACCAGATGGAAATGGATTTGATATATGCAAAGAAATAAAAGAAAAACAGGACACACCAGTAATATTCTTAACGGCACAAGATGAAGAAACAAGTGTTGTTCTAGGTTTAGATTTAGGAGCAGATGATTATATTGTAAAACCATTTAGAACCCGAGAATTAATATCAAGAATAAAATCAGTTTTAAGAAGATATGGTCAAAAAGAAGAAAATAGTAACATAATTCAATATAAAAATATAAAAATAGATACATCATCTGCAAAAGTATACAAGGATAATGAAGAAATTATATTTACAAGTTTAGAATACAGAATTTTATTTATGTTGTTTTCAAATCAAAATAAATTGATTACAAGAGAGCAGTTACTAGAAAAAATATGGGATGTTGCTGGAAATTTTGTTAATGATAATACTTTGACAGTTTATATAAAAAGAATTAGAGAAAAATTAGGAGATGATTCAATTATAAAAACTGTTAGAGGACTTGGATATAGGATAGGAGATTAGAATGAAATACTTAAAAAACAAAAATATAAAATACTTAATACTACCAATGGTAATATTAACAATAGTAACAAGCATACTGATTACAATTCAAACATATAACCAATACAAAAAAGTAACAATCACAGCAAACAAAAAAATAGCGGACATAATAGGAATAATAATGCAACAAGAGCCAGAGATAGACACAAGAAAAATAATAGAAATATTAAATTCACAACAAAATAGTGAAGAATATCAAGAAGGACGAGCAGAACTTGAAAAATATGGAATTGATATAAATGAAACAAATTCTATATTATTAGTACAAAAACAAATGAAACAAAATTTAATATCAAATATTATATTAATAATAATATTTAATATCTTATGGATGATTATTACCTTTACATATTTGAAGAAAAGAGATAGAAAAATAAAACAAATTACAGAATATATAAATGAAATAAAAAATAGAAAATATGATTTGGACATAAATGAAAATAGTGAAGATGAGTTAAGTAACCTAAAAAACGAATTATATAAAATTACAGTTATGCTTAGAGAAGAAAGTGAAATATCAAAAAAAGACAAGGAAAATATAAAGATGTCTGTTGAAGATATATCACACCAACTAAAAACACCTTTAACATCAATAACTATAATGCTTGATAATTTAAAGGATAATCCCAATATGGATGAAAATACAAAACAAAAATTTATATTTGAAATTAGTAAACAGGTTGACTGGATAAACTGGCTGGTTATATCAATGTTAAAATTATCAAAATTAGATGCAAATGTAGTACAATTTTATGAAGAAAAAATTAATTTAAAAAGATTTATTGATGAAATAATTAAAAACTTAGAAATACCAATTGAAATTAAAAATCAACAAATTGTTATTGAAGGGAACGAAAATGCTTCATTTATTGGAGATTATAAGTGGCAGCAAGAAGCGGTTACAAATATTATTAAAAATTGCATTGAACATAACAAAGATAATGGAAATATTTTTATAAAGTATGAAGAAAATACTTTGTTTACAAAAATAATAGTAAGAGATGAGGGAGAAGGTATATCAAGAGAAGATTTAAAACATATTTTTGAAAGATTTTATAAGGGAAAAAATTCTTCTGAAAACAGTGTCGGTATTGGACTTGCTCTTGCAAAGAATATTATTGAAAAAAATAATGGTATGATAAGTTGCAAATCAGAGCTTGACAAAGGTACAGAATTTGTGATTAAGTATATGAAGTAAATAAAAAATTTAGTAAAAAACATAAGAAAAGTTAGGAGAAACAAATGGAAAAATATTTTGGTAATAAAGATTATAGAATGTTATATTATGATGGCTTTTTTAGAACATTTGCAAATAGTATATATACAGTATTTACACCAGTTATTTTATATAAAGCAGGCGTAAGTGTAGCAATGATAATATTTATATTTATGATACAATTCCTTGTTATGGGAATACTTTCACCACTAGCAGGAACATTATCCCAAAAAATAGGAGCTGCAAATACAAAATTTTTAAGTTATATATTAAAAAGTATAAGTATGTTACTTGTCCTTGTAGTAGATACAAATATATATTATTATTTAGCTATTTCAATTATACAAGGATTAAGCGGAGCAGCAAATAATCCATTAAATACATATATTCCAAGTAAGATTGTTAATGAAAAGTTTAGAGGTAGATTTAATAGCTGTTCATATATTTTAAGATGTTTTTCTAGCATTGTAGGATACGTATTTGCAGGAATATTTTTGATAAAAGATAATAATTTAATTATAGTATTATCAGTATTTATCTCTTATTTAATTGCATATGTAGCATTAGCACAAATAGATAAAAATAAATTACAATATAAAGTTACAAAACCATTTAGAGAAAGTTATAAATATCTATTTAAAAAAAGTGAAAATGGAAAATTAAAATTAGTAAGTGGTTTAAGAAGTTTTATAATAATAGAGAGATTAATAGCTGTTCCTCTATATTTATATATATCTTTAAATAATTTAAAAACTTTCACATCACTTTATATAATTTCTACAATAGTAGAATTGTTGAGTTTATTTATAACTGGTAAAAAATTAGATAAGAATCATACAAAAACATTTAATATTATATCAATAATAAAAGGGATTACAACGACAATATTCTTATTTGCTAAAAAAGTGAATGTTTTAATGATAAATCAATCTGTGTATAAATTAGTTGATGATGTATATGATTCATCATATTCTGCATTGCAACAAAGCAAAGTTGAAAATGATAATAAAGATACAATGTTACTCTCTATTATACATGAAATGAGTCTGTGTTTCTGGGAATTTGTGGATTTATTAGTATTTTTGATAATTAGTGTAGTAAATGTAGATGCAACATTTAAATTTATGTTTTTATGTTCATTATGGGTAGTTTTTTTAAATGCTGTATTAATTAAAAAATGGAATAAATAAAGGCAATAAAATGAAATATTAGGACAGATTACATCTGAAAAAGCATTTATATACGAAAAAACACTATAATTTATAAGAAATAAATTGAACAAAAAATGGAGAAGAAAATGAAAAAAGATACAAAAAATTTAATTGAATTACTAAAATATTATAAGAAATATAAAATGCTTTCAATAGGAGTAATAATATTAAGTTTAGCATATGCAGGAATTTCGTTATTATCACCAATATATGAAGGAAAAATGCTTGGATTCTTTGAAGAATTTGACAAAAATAATATAATAAAAATAGCACTATTCTTGCTAATATTAAGAATTGTAATTGAAATTGTAACTAATTTATGGTCTAGGGCAGTATTGAAACTAAATGGAAAAGTAAACTTTGACTTAAAAAAAGACATGCTAGAAAGCTTAACAAATTTTGAAGTTAAAAATTTTGATAATACAAATTCAGGAATTTTTATATCAAGATTAAATAAAGATACAACAGAATTATCGGAGTTATTTGATTATATAACAGATGACTTATCAGGAGTAATATTAAATGTAAGTTTTATAATTTATGTATTATATCTTAACTTATATTTAGGAATGTTTTTAATTTTAAACATAATATTAGTATATATGTTAACATCAAAAAAATTATTTTATTATAAAAGAACTAAAAAAGATTATAAGGAAAAAGACGAAAAAAATGTTGGGTTATATACTGATATTATAAGAGGTATAAGAGAAATAAAAGACTTGAATTTAAAATCCGTAGTTTTGAAAGAAGCTAATGAAACACAATTAAAGACCATAAAGGCAGAAATTAAATGCATACATACTAGAAGAACTTGGAACAGGTGGATTGCAGTATTTCAGCATATTTTGGACTTTATATTTATTCTGTTATCAATATATTTTATTATGAATAATTCACTTCAAGTAAGTTCATTTTTAATAATTTTCTTATATAAAAACAAGGTATTAAATTTGATAAGTTATATATCAGAAATAAGAGAAAAACTAGCAGACGGAAAAGTATCTGCATCAAGAGTTTTTGATATAATTACATATAAGTCTTTTAGTAAAGAAAATTATGGAACAATGGAAGTTAATGACATAAATGGAAATATAGAATTTGATAATGTAGAATTTCAATATAATTCAAAAGAATTATTTAAAAACCTAAACTTTAAAATAGAGCCCAATAAAATGATTGCAATTGTAGGAAAAAGTGGAGAAGGAAAATCAACAATTTTGAAATTAATTAGTAAGGGATATAGTGTAAATAGCGGAAAAATTTTGATAGATAATTATAATATAAATGACTTATCAGAAAAAACAATAAAAAATAGCATTTCCGTTGTTTCACAATTGCCATATATTTTTAATTTATCAATAAAAGATAATATAAAATTAGCAAATCCAACAGCAACAGATGAAGAAATAATTAAGGTATGCAAAAAAGCTCAAATACATGATGTGATTACTTCAATGGAAAAAGGATATGACACCATGGTTGGCGAAAATGGAGTGATTTTAAGTGGAGGACAAAAACAAAGAATTGCTATTGCAAGAGCACTAATAAAGAAATCAAAAATAATTCTATTAGATGAAGCAACAAGTTCCTTGGATAATAGTAATCAAGAAAAAATCAAAAATGTTATTAAAGAATTATCAAAAGATCATACGGTTATAATTGTTGCACATAGATTGAGTACAATAGTAAATTCTGATAATATTTTTGTAGTAAATAATCATAAAATATGTGCATCTGGTACACATACAGAATTAATGAAAAATTGCGAAGAATACAGAAATTTATATGAAATAGAAGAATATTGATACTTCTAAAAATAGAATAGAGACATTAAATAATATAGCAGATGAGATTATTAGTAAGATATAAAAGAAAAGGAATAAAGTAATGAATTATAAAAAGGAATATAAAAAATACCTTACATCAGCAATATTAGACACAGCAAATAACAAGATAGCAAGTAGTTCGTTAATAACTGCATTTGCTGTATATTTGGGATTATCAGACTTATCAATTGGAATATATGCTGTATTAGACACAATAACAAATATGTTACAAATATTTGCAGCTCCACTATTTTCAAAAATAGGACAATCAAAATTTGTAGTATTAGCAAATTATACTATATATAGATTAGCATCAGTTGGATTTGCATTTATACCATTTATATCAGATAATATAACGATTAGAACAGTATATTTCTTTATATTTGCAATGATATATGCAGTAACAGGAGAAATGGGATATATAACATTTGTAAACTGGAGAATGACATTAGTAAAAAAAGAAGACAGAACAAAATTTGCTTCAAGCAAAAATATGATAAAAAATACGGTAGTTATGTCATTTAGTTTATTTATGGGAGTTGTATTAGATAAATTTAAAACAAATGGATATGAATTATATGGATTTCTAATTCTATTTGGAATAGTATTTATTATAGCATTTATAGATATAGCAATAAGAATAAATACATATAAACCTGAAATAGAAAATAAACCGATAAAAATTAAAGAATCAGTTGAAAGACCTGCAAAAGACAAAAAATTTAGAAAGGTGTTAATAATAGCAGGAATTAATAGATTTGCACTCGGTATAGGAACAATGTATTTAAATGTATATTTACTTAGATATATAAAGGTAAATTATGTATATTATAGTATTTTAAATATAATCATAAATTTATCAGATGCATTGTTCAGTAAGTTTTGGGCAAAAAAAGCTGAAAATAGAGAATGGAATAGAGTACTTATTCCCACTGGAATATTATATATAATTTCATTTATATTATTACTAATAATTAATACAAATTATTTGATATATATATTACCATTAATATATATTTTAATGGGATGTGCAAATAGTGCTTACGATATATATGATAATGTTGCTATATATGAAAGTTCAAAGGAAAATTATCAAACATCATATGTAACTTTTGAAAGATTTATAGAAGGAATTGTTACAGCAATAATTCCATTATTATCTTATACTGTTTTTAAAGAAAATGGAAATATTATAGCAACTACTTTTCTTATAGGGATAATATCATATATAATATTTATTGTGTACATATATAAAAATATAAATAATAAAGAATAATGGAGAGAGGCAGAAAATGAACATAGGAATAGATATAGATAACGTAATATCAAATTTTGATGAAGTTCTAAAAAAAGAATTTTTAGAACATGATAAAGAACTAAGAAATACAGGAATAGTTAATCCAGAAGCACACATGACAAAAGGAATGTTTGATTGGTCAGATGATGAAGTGTGGTCATTTTATTTGAAAAATATTGAAAGAATAATTAAAAGCTTAGACGTAATAGAAGGTGCAAAAGAATATATTGAAAAGCTAAAAGAAGATGGACATACAATTGTAATTATTACAGGTAGAGACAATGGAGAATATGCAGATCCATACAATATGACAAAAGAATGGTTAGCAGATAAAAAAATACCATATGATAAATTAGTATTCACAAATTCATACAAAAATGATAAAAATGGAAAAACACGAAAATGCTTTGAAAATAATATTGATATAATGATAGATGATTCAGCTGGGATTTGTAGAGATTGTTTTGAAAATAATATAACAACACTTATAATGGACAAGCCTTGTAATAGAGAAGAAAAAGAAATTACAAGAGTTCATAATTGGAAAGAAATTTATGAATTTATTACGAACTATAAAAGAAAAGTTAATGTAATACTTGATACAGACACATACAATGAATGTGATGACCAATTCGCACTAGCTTACTTATTAAAGAATCAAGATAAATTTAATATTGAAGCAATAACAGTAGCACCGTTTTCAAGAGATGATGGAAAAGAGACAATTGAGGAATTAGCAGAAAAAAGCTATAACGAAATATTAAAAATATGTAATTGGTTGAAATTTAAAACAGAAAATAAAGTGTTTAAGGGTTCGACAGATTACATGTGTAATGGTTACGACGAAAGTAATGATGCAGTAAATAAAATAATAGAAATAGCAAATAAAAATGAAAAAACATATATATTAGCAATTGGAAAAATCACAAATGTTGCATTGGCAATAAAAAAAGCGCCAGAAATTATAAAAAATATAGAAGTTATTTGTTTAGGAGGACCTAGTTTTCTAAAAACAAATCATAAAGAATCAAATTTTAGACATGATATACAAGCTGTTAGAGAAGTATTTGAATCAAAAGTAAAACTAACTGTAATTCCGGCTAGAAATGTGGCATCAAATCTAATGACTTCAATATATGAATTAGAACATTTTTTAAAAGGAAAAAGTGAATTATGTGATTATTTGTGCCAAAGATTTGTAAATGATACTTACCACGAAATAAAAGAAAGAAGAGTGATTTGGGATATAAGCGTTATTGCATATATGATAAACAGAACATGGTTTGAGACAGAAAAAATCAGTTGTCCTATTATAAATGATGATACATCATATAAGTTAACGAAAAATAGACATGAGGTTACATTTGTTAATTATTTAGATGCTAATAAGATATATAATGACTTATTTAGAAAATTAGGAGAATAGTCTAAAAAGGAGAAAAATATGAAATTAACAGTAGAAAAAGCAAGAGAAATGTTGGAAGAAGCCAGAAAAGAAACATCAGATGACCACTGGATAAATCATTCAATTTGTGTAGGAGATTCGGCAGGAAAAATAGCAGAAAAATTAAACTTAGATGTAGATTATGCAAAAACACTTGGATACATACACGATATAGGTAAAGCAGTAGGAGAATTTAAAGAACATGTAATAAACGGATATAAGTACTTAAAAGAATTAGGATATGATGATGAATATGCAAATGTTTGCTTAACACACTCTTATTTGAACAATGATGTTAATTGCGTAGCCGGAGGTATACCAAAAAATATACCATTTAGAACAGAATTTATAAAAAATCATGAATATACAATATATGAAAAAATAATAAATTTATGTGATTTGATGTGTACTGATACTATTATGACTATTGATAAGAGATTGATAGATTTAATAATTAGAAAAGGTGTTTATGAAAATACTCAATATCATATAAAAGAAACTTATAAATTAAAGCAATATATTGATGAACAATTAGGATTTAATCTTTACGATTTATTCCCTAGTATAAAAGATAATTTATAGGTTACCATTCACAGCTATATAGGAGGAAAAATGAACGAAGAATTAACCGCAAAAAAACAACTAAAAATATCATTACCAATAGCTTTTGAGAATTTTGTAAATCTTTTAATGACATTAATAGATACTCTTGTTGTAACAACATTAGGAACAAGTGCAGTAGGAGCAATAGGAGCAATGGGAGTAATAATAGACATAATGCAAATGAGCATACAATCTCTCAATACAGCTAATATAGCACTACTTTCAAAAACAATAGGTGAAAAAAATGATGAACAATCAAAAATAATAACAGGAAACTCAATAATAATAACAATAGTAATATCAATTTTAACAATACTATTGGTATACCTTATAAGACCAATATTTCCAGGACTATTTAATGTAGACAAGATTTGTATTACATATATTACAATAAGACTTATAGGATTTATGCAAAGTTCTATTGTAATGATACTTACCGGACATCAAAGAACAATAGGAAAACAAGGAATGATAATGATTTTAAGAATTATAGCAGTTATCTTTAACTTAATATTTGATTTAGTAGTTGTAAAACTAGACTATGGAGTAGCAGGGGTTGCATGGGTTACAATAAGCATAGATACTGCACTTTGTATTTTTTTAATATTAAAATCTAAATCTAATGTAAAATATAAATTTGATAAAGGAATATCTAAACAAATTTTTGACTTTTTTAAATGGAATTGCGTTGAAAGAATAGTGTCAAAAGTAGACAAATTTGTATTTAATATTTTAGTTTCAAGAATAGGAGAAATGGAATATGCAGTACATGTAATTGTAATACAGATAAGAGATGTATCACAAGCTTTTATACAAGGATTTAGTGATGGTATTACAATAAGTATAGGAATAGAATCAGGAAATAATAATAAAGAAAGAATGAAGAATGCCAAAAATGTAATAAGAAAATTAATAAATATATTTTCTGTTGTTGTTCCAATTCTTACAATTATTATTGCCGTTATTATTGCAAACATATCATTTAAAGAAAATGAACTTTTATTAATTTTTTATTCAGTATTACCATTATTAATAATTGGACAATACGAAGAAATAAGTGGAACATATTATTATGGAATTCTTAGAGGAATTAGAGAATTTAAGTTTCTAGCACAAAGAAATTTTGTTACTTCAGTGATAAAAATTGTTATCGCAACTATTTTATCGTATACTGTGTTAGGAATTAAAGGAGTATGGATTTCATATATGGTTTATTGTATAGTTCAGAAACTATTATCAAAACGTAGATATGAAATTATAGAAGAACAATCAAAATGAAATAAAAGGATAGAATGAAAATGTTATTTAACAAAGAAAAAATTAAGGAAGCACTAGATTATTATTTAATAAAAGATGCTGATTATCAAGAAAAATGTAACATATGTATAGATGAAATCATAAGACAAAAAAATATATATATAAAAGCAAAAGAAATATATGAAATTCTATATACAGACGAAACAGGAAAATTTAAAGAATTATGGAATGAAAAAGACATAAATATTTTGTTTGGACAAAAAGTAAATCCATTTATAACGAATATATTATTACTATTAGGATTTGAATATCATATAAAAACCATCAAAAAATATGATTTTGATGATGAACAAATAAAAAAACAAAAGCAAAGAATAAAAGAATGTTTGTTAAATGATATTGTAAATAAGCATTATGATGGAATCAGGATTTCACAGATGCTATGGGGAACATATTTTATAAATGGAAGACTAATAGAATGTGGAAGACTACAATTTGAACCAACAAGTAATGATAAAGTAAAAATACATAT
This sequence comes from Clostridium sp. CAG:389, assembly GCA_000438255.1. Taxonomy (GTDB): domain Bacteria; phylum Bacillota; class Clostridia; order TANB77; family CAG-508; genus CAG-269. Next base: position 19,049 of record FR901916.1, on the reverse strand, counting down.
ACCAGCAGGGAATAAACTTGATATAAAAGATGTAAAAGACTCCATAGAAAATTCAAGAAAATTAATAAAAAAATACTATAATATAGAAAATCCAAAATACATTTGTGAATCATGGCTATTAAGTAAAGAAATATCAGAAATGCTAGATGAAAACTCTAATATTAGAAAATTTCAAGAACTATTTGATATACAAAGTTCTGAAAATGGAATAGATGATGTTTTAAATTTTGTATTTAATTTAAAAAAGTGCGATAATTATAATGAATTATCGGAAGTAACAAGGTTACAAAAAAATATAAAAGAATTTTTAAAGAGTAATAAAACAATATATGATGGATATGGGGAGTTGAAATAATGAAAATATATGTTATGAGACATGGACAGACAGATTGGAATTTAGCAGGAAAAGCCCAAGGAAGGACAGATATAGAGTTAAATGATACTGGAATAGAACAAGCAAAACAAACCAAAAAACAAATAGATAATTATAAAATAGATTTAATAATATGTTCTCCACTAAAAAGAGCAAGAAAAACAGCAGAAATAATAAATGAAGCTATAAACTGTCAAATTATCAGTGATGAAAGAATAATAGAAAGAGGCTTTGGAAATGTTGAAGGAAAAACAGATGATGAATGGAAAAAAATATTTGGTGATAATACACATGCAATAAGTAATTATTATTTAAATTTTAATGAACAAAATATAGAATCTATGAGAGATATATGTGAACGAGTGTGGGATTTATTAGATGAAATAAAAGGAAAATACAAAGATAAAAATATATTACTTGTTACACATGGAGGGACTTGTAGAGCAATTAATGCATATTTTAATGGAATTGATGAAGATGGATATGTTCAAAGTGTAAAAATAAATAATTGCGAGATTATAGAATATGAATATAAATAACTCAAAGGAGAAAATGATGGAGCAAACAAATAGAAAATATATAGCAATAATTGCATTTTTAAGAAAATTTTTAAGTGTATTTTTTTCACTATTTTTTAATATATACATATTAAAAATAGTCAATAATGATATGAACTTTATACTGAAATATACAGTATACTCAGTTATATTAGCTTTTATATTAGAATACATATCGTTAAAAATAATAAACTCTAAAAATGCAGGAATATTTTATAAATCAAGTTTTGTACTAAGTGTAATATGTATTATTTTATTAATAATACTTAAAGAAAACGTTGTTAAATATATATATCTAATAAAAACATTAGATACAATGAAATCTACATTCTATGCTGTACCATATGAACTAATTGTAATAGGTTCAAACACTAATAAATCAATGAGTAGTTATTTAGCAAATTTAAACATATTGGAGAATATCACAATAGTATTAACACCAATATTTTCAGGATTTGTAATTGAGAAATTTTCATATAATGTATTATTTATAATTTTAGGATTAGAAACAATGTTAATTATAGTAATAGCATCGAATATTAAAGATTTTACAGTTCAAGATAAAAAGATGAATTTAAGAGAATTTTGGAAAGTAGCAAAAGATAAGATATGTTTGAAAGATATTTATAAATGTATGTTTTTTAGAAGAATATCATCGCAAGGAGCAATGACAGAATTATTACCAATTGTATTATTTTTGAGATTGGGAACTGAATTGAGTTTTGGAAGTTATAATACAATGTTTGCAATTATATCAATTATTTCATTACAAATATTGAAAGTAATAAATAATAAGAATATTAATAAAAAATTTTATCCATATATGGCTATTATAATATTTATATCCTCATTAATGGTTGTATTTAATACGAATTTTATTACACTATTGATTTATTATATATTAATGAATTCTTTTGGAACAATAATTGAATCTGAATCTTGTAGTGCCGTTTACACTGCAATTAAAGTTGATAATTTAGAAAAATACAGAAAAGAACATATAATGACTTTTAATATTTATATGATAATAGGACAAATTATAAGTTATGGTTTGGTATATATTTTATATAATTATTTTTATAATGTAAATATACTTTCAATNNTATAATGTAAATATACTTTCAATAGCAATTTCTATCTTGATGTTTTTCTTGATAATTTCTGCAATTTATTTAAGAAAGACAGAACAGTATTTATATAAAAGGCAAAATAAAAAAGGAGAATTGAAATGGAGAACAATGTAAAATTAATCAAAGAAAATAACGACTTCTTTAGAGAGTGGATTATAGAAGAATGGAAACATCATAATACAGTAGATGATGTTTATCAATTAAGAATTATAAAACCAGAAGAATTAAAATTTGATAAAAATGAAGAATACTATAAAATTATGAATAATAATGAAATGGTAGGATTTATAGGAATAAAAAATTATGATAAAGAATTATATTTGTATAGGTTTTTTATTGATGAAAAGAATAGAAATAAAGGGATTGGAACGATAGCTTTGAATAAGATAATTGATATGGCTAGAGAACAAAATAAAGATATGACATTAGAGGTGATCGGAGATAATATTGCAAGAGATTTATATGAAAGATTAGGCTTTAAAACACATTATAGAAGAATGGTATTAAAAATAAATGATGATATTTATGAAAATTAATATTTAGATTTGATTAGTATTGTCTTACAAAACTGAAACTCATTTTGTGAGATTGTACTACAAAATTATTAATTATTCATATTATTGACCTAGTTATTTTATTGTGGTAGAATATCAAAGGGTAATAAAGATAGAAATAAGGAGAAATAAAAAATGAAAAAAATTTCAATAGTAGTGCCAGTATATTACAATCATGACAATCTTTTGCCATTGTATGCAGATTTGAAGGAAAAAGTATTTACAAAGTTGCCAACTGAAACTGAATATGAATTAATATTAGTGGATGATGGCTCAAAAGATGGGTCTTATAAGGTGATGCAGGATTTAGCTAAAATAGATTCAAATGTAAAAATTATGAGGTTATCAAGAAACTTTGGTGAACATTCTGCAATTTTAGCGGGATTATCACAATGTACAGGAGATTGCGCTGTAAGAAAAGCAGCTGTTTTACAAGAACCGTCTGAAATGATATTAGATATGATGAAAAAGTACGAAGAAGGAAATAAGGTTGTTTTAGCTGTAAGGGCTGATAGAGATGAACCTGTTACACAAAAGGCATTTTCTAATTTGTATGCTTTTTTGATGAGAAAATTAGCATTGCATAATATGCCAAAAGGAGGGTTTGATTCCTTTTTAATAGATAGACAAGTTATTGATTTTTTAGTAAAAATGCAAGAATGTAATACATCTTTAATGAGTCAAATTTTATGGGCGGGTTTTGAGACTGCGACAGTACCATATGTTCGAAAAAAAAGAGAAATAGGAAAGTCAAAATGGACTTTATCTAAAAAAGTAAAATTAGTATATGATTCATTATTGAGCTTTTCATATTTTCCAATAAAATTGATAACAACAGCTGGATTTTTTAGCTTTTTTACAGCAATAATTTGGTTGATAGTTATCGTATATAAAAGAATGACAGGTGTTATTGATGTTGAAGGATATGCGTCAATTATAATAATTATGTTAATAGGATTTGGAATTATAATGCTTTCTATAGGAGTTTTAGGAGAGTATTTATGGAGAACTTTTGATGCTGCACGAAAAAGACCACCATATATTATAGAAAAAGTAGAGAAGGGTAAAATGGTTGAAAAATAATGATGATAGATGAAGTAGTAGAGAAATGTAAGAAACACAAACAATTAATATTAATGATATTTTTATTAGGATTATTTGGTTATTATTTAATTTGGACAATTTCACAACCATATAATTCATGCCCTGATGAAGGAATGAAATGGGATATATGTAAGTATGTTTCTGAACATAATTCTATACCAGATGGAAGAGACGAGAGCATAAGAAATCCCATATGGGGAATTTCATATGCTTTTCAACCAATTCTTACATATATGATTTGCGCAATGTTTATGAAAATAGCATCAATATTTACAACAAATCAATTTGCTTTAGTTGTTTCGGCAAGACTTGTTAGTACAATAAGTATGACTTTATCAATATATTTTGTAATAAAAATTGCAGATAAATTATTTAAAGATAAGGAAAAATATAAATATTTATTTGTTTCTATAATTGCATTTCAACCTATAACAGCGTTCTTGGCGTCATATATAAATAATGATTCGACTGCCATACTGGCAACTACAATGATAATTTATTTATGGATTTTGGGATTGGAGAGTAATTGGAAAACAAAATATTGTGTGTTATTAGGACTAGCTATTGGATTTTGTGCTTTAACATATTATAATGCATATGGATATATATTTTGTAGTGTAATAATTTGTTTGATATCAACAGTATCAAATAAAGTGAAAGTAAAAGATATAATGCAAAAAGCAATAATAGTTTCACTTGTGGCATTTGCTGTAGCAGGATGGTGGTTTGTTAGAAATGCAATAATATATGATGGTGACATATTGGGAACTAGAACACAAAATGAATATGGTGACAAATATGCAATGGAGAATTATAAACCATCGACTAGAAAAACACCACAAAACAGAGGAGAAAGCCTTTGGCATATGTTATATGATGATAAATGGATAAAGATTGTGATAAGAAGTTTTGTAGGCATATTTGGGTATCATTCAATAATTATGTCAAATAAAATATATTATTCATATTTTTTAATATGGTTAATTGGAGGGATTGGATGTATATTAAAGTTTAAAGAATTATTTTTTTATAAAAGTGAGGAAAAAAATAAATATTTGTTAAATTATATATTTGTAATAGCATTAATAATTCCAATTGTTTTAAGTATAATATATTCCTACACAAGCGATTTTCAGCCACAAGGTAGATATATAATGGGAATTATAGTACCATTTACATATTTTGTGGTTACTGGGATAGAAACAGTGTTAGAAAAATTTATTAAATCACAAAGGATGAAAAAAATTATTGTTTTAGTGTTAATTTTACTTGTAATAATAATATCTTTTGAGGCAATATTTACATATGTAATACCAACATATAAAAAGTTATAGAAAGAAGAGATGAAATATGATAGGTTTTAATATTCCAATTTATATGGATGAATCAATTAATTGTATAAAGAAGGCTGCAGAAAATAGAAAAATCTGCGGAGATGGAGAATTTACAAAAAAATGTAGTAAATTAATGGAAGAAAAGTTTAATGCACAAAAAATATTATTAACAACATCATGTACATCTGCATTAGAAATGGCTGCAATTTTGTTAGATATACAACCAGGAGATGAAGTAATACTTCCATCATATACATTTGTATCAACTGCAGATGCATTTGTAATGGTTGGTGCAAAAATTGTTTTTGTTGATATAAATCCAAAAACAATGAATATAGATGAAAATAAAATAGAAGAAGCTATAACATCTAAAACTAAAGCTATTGTTGTTGTTCATTATGCGGGTATTTCACCAGATATGGACAGGATAATGAAAATTGCAAAAGAACACAATTTAAAAGTAGTAGAGGATTCTGCACAAGGTGTTATGGCTAAATACAAGGATAAGTATTTAGGTACAATTGCAGATTTAGGATGTTACAGCTTCCATGAAACAAAAAATTATAGTATGGGTGAAGGTGGAGCAATTGTAATTAATGATCCAGAGCTAATAGAAAGAGCAGAAATAATCAGAGAAAAGGGAACTAACAGAAATAAGTTCTTTAGAGGAGAAATTGATAAATATACTTGGGTTGATTATGGTTCATCATATTTACCAAGTGAATTGAATTGTGCATATTTATATCCTCAACTTAAGGATGCAGAAATGATAAATAATGACAGATTAACTTCATGGAATTACTACAAAGATGGACTTAAAGAATTAGAAAAAGATGGATGTATAACATTACAATATGTACCAGAATATAGCGAACATAATGCACATATGTTTTACATAAAGGCAAAAAATTTAGAAGAAAGAACAATGCTAATAGAGTATTTAAAATCAAAAGGAATTCAGGCTATTTTTCATTATATTCCATTACATACTTCTCCTGCAGGAATGAGATTTGGAAGATTTTTTGGAGAAGATAAATATACAACTTCAGAAAGTGAGAAACTTGTGAGATTACCAATGTATTATGGATTAACAAGAAAAGAACAAGATGAAGTAATAAATGCAATTAAAGAATTTTACAAGAACTAATTGCAAGTTTGGAAGGAAGAGTTGTTATGAAGAAAATAGTTATTATAGGTGCAAATAATTTTCAAATGCCACTTATTAAAAAAGCAAAAGAATTGGGATATGAGGCACATGTATTTGCATGGAAAGAAGGGGCTGTTGGAGCAGAGTTTGCAGATTTCTTTTATCCAATAAGTATAATAGAAAAAGACTTAATTCTAGAAGAATGTAAGAAAATAAAACCAGATGCAGTTATTTCAGTTGCGTCTGATTTGGCAACATTAACAGTAAATTATTTAGCAGATAAATTAGGACTTACAGGTAATAGTTTAGAGTGTACACAAATATCTACTAATAAATATAAAATGAGACAAGCCTTTCAGGACAATAAAGTATCTGTTCCTAAATTTATTGAAACATCAAAATTTGATACTAATACTTTAGAACAAATAAGCAAGATGAATTTGCCAATTATTGTAAAACCAACAGATAGGTCAGGAAGCAGGTCAATTACTAAAATAGAATCATTAGATAGTGAAGAGTTGAAAAAAGCAATTGAAGAAGCTATAAGTGTATCTTTTGAGAAAAAAGCAATTATAGAAGAATATATTGAAGGAGAAGAATTTAGTGCAGAAAGTATTTCTTATAGAGGAAAGCATACATTACTTACAGTAACTAGAAAGCAAACAACAGGTGCACCACATTTTATAGAAACAGGACATATTCAACCTGCTGGATTAGATAAAGAAATAATGAAGAAAGTGGAAAAAGAAATATTTGCAGGTCTAAATAGTTTGAAAATAAAAAATGGTGCATCACATGCAGAGTTCAAAATTACTCCTAATGGAGAAATAAAAATTATAGAGATAGGTGCAAGAATGGGTGGAGATTGTATTGGTTCAGACCTAGTACAAATTTCTACAGGATATGATTTCTTAAAAATGGTAATTGATGTTGCTTTAGGAAATGCACCAGATTTTACTAAAATTGTTGAGCCAAGAAAAGCAGTTATTAAATTTATCTTTTCAAAAGAAGATGTTGAAGAATTGGAAAAAATACAAAAAGAAAAGCCAGAGAGTATTTATTATGTGAGCCCAATAGAAGAAATAAATTCACATAAGATAATTGATAGTTCAACAAGATATGGATATTATATTTTAGCAATATAACAAAAGAGGGATTATATGGAAAATGAAGTAAAAAAGAAAACAAAGTTAAAGGAAATTTTTATACTACAAATAGTTATTGCAATATATACATTATCAACAGTATTTGCTAAATTCGCATCAGGACAAGAGTTTATGTCATTCAAATTTATATTGTATTATGGGTTAGAAATGCTTATATTAGCTGTGTATGCAGTTGTGTGGCAACAATTGATAAAGAAGTTTGATATTTCAGTTGCATATGCAAATAAAGCAATGGGATTGCTTTGGTCAATTGTGTGGGCAATATTAATTTTTAATGAAACGATAACAATAAAAAATGTGATAGGAGTAGTAATTGTAATTGTAGGTACAATTATAGTGAATAGTGAAGATGAGTAAATATGTTTGTTTATTAATTTTAGCAGTTTTGGTAAGTTCTATATCTCAAATTATATTGAAGAAAAGCGCTTCTAAAACTTATAGTTCAATATTAAAGGAATATTTAAATATATATGTAATAACTGGATATGGTTTAATGGTTCTTTCAACTATTTTAGTTATATTAGGATTAAAAGGTGTACCATATAAAAATGAACCGATTATAGAGTCTTTGGGATATATTTTTGTTATGATTTTAAGTAATAGGATTCTTGGAGAGAAAATTACTAAGAAAAAGATTGTTGGGAATGGTTTGATTTTATTAGGAATTTTAGTTTATTATATATGATGACCTAGGAAGCACTTCCAATATACATAATATTTTTAATGGC
>FR901916.1:0-10941 GCA_000438255.1 Clostridium sp. CAG:389 | reverse complement strand
TAATATTTTTAATGGCTGTGAACTGTAACACTATATAATTGCATTTTTCGAAAAATACGAAAGGACTTGAATCACTTATGAATAATATTATAACACAAAATCAAAAAAATATAAAGAGATATTTACCACATGAATTAAAAACCAGAGAAAATGCAGTAAAAATGTATAGAAAATGTAATGATATAGGATATGTATGTAGAAAATATCATATATCAAGGACATCATTATGGAGATGGAATAAAAAATATGATGGAAGAAAAGAATGGTGTTAAGATAGATTTTGGACACGAAAGCGTAGAGATGTTATAATAGTTTTATATGCTTGGAAATGAGTGTTCAAAATGGCAAAAAATAAAAGTTATGATGAAGATTTTAAAAGATGATTGTTGAGTTATATGAAAGTCATACAACAACAGCAGCAAACATTGTACTACAAAATAAAAATATAGTGTAGACTTTAGATAAAATTGTGCTATAATATTAATACAATTTAAAAATACTAAAAATAAAGGAGAAAAATATGTTTAGTTTTAACTTTGATAAAAGAACAATGTATATAATAATAGGAATAATGTTATTATTTATATTAATACAATACGCAACAAACCCAGGGCAACTACTAGGATTACTAATAAGTGCCCCAGGAGTATTAATAGCAATAACATTCCATGAATTTGCACATGGATATGCAGCATATAAACTAGGAGACGACACAGCAAAAAGACAAGGAAGACTAAGTTTAAACCCATTTGCACATTTAGATCCAGTAGGAACACTAATGTTACTAGTAGCAGGATTTGGATGGGGAAAACCAGTAGAAGTAGACCCAAGAAACTATACAAGAAAAATATCAATGGAAAAAGGAGAAGCAATAGTCTCACTTGCTGGACCATTAATGAACTTTATACTAGCAATAATATTTACACTAATATACTGTGCAATATATAAATTTGCTAGCACTGCATTTATGGTTTCAACAGTTGGAACAGTAATAATGCTATTAATATCAAGTACAATATCAATAAATATTGGACTTGGAGTATTTAACTTAATACCATTACCACCATTAGATGGTTCAAAAATAATAATGCCATTATTACCAAATAAAGCAAAAGAATTTTTTATAAATAATGAGCAAATATTTTACATCATATTTGTACTTATTTGGATAACAGGAATTGCAGGAACAATAATAACACCAGCAATTAGTTTGGTATCAAAAGGAGCACTAGCATTAGGAAAATTAATATTTAGATTATAAAAATTAGGGATTGGTGGATGGTTCTTCAATCCCGATTTTTTAATGAATGAGAGGAAGCATTTAAGATGAAAAAAGATATATTAACATTAGGAATAGAATCAAGCTGTGACGAAACATCAGTATCAGTAGTAAAAAATGGAAGAGAGATATTGTCAAATGTAATAGATACACAAATACCAATACACGAAAAATATGGTGGAGTAGTACCAGAAATAGCATCAAGAAACCATATTGAAGCAATATCAAGAGTAACAAAAAAAGCACTAGAAGAAGCTAATGTGAAATTTGAAGATATAGATGCAATAACGCCAACATACGGACCAGGTTTAGTAGGAGCATTATTGGTAGGATTATCATATGCAAAAGCATTGAGCTTTGCTATAAATAAACCATTAGTTGGTGTAAACCATATACAAGGACATATTGCTGCCAATTACATAACATATCCTGAATTGAAACCACCATTTTTATGTGTTATGACATCTGGTGGAAATACACAATTGATACATGTAAAAAATTATACTGAATTTGAAGTTTTGGGAAAGACAAGAGATGATGCAATTGGAGAGGCTTTTGATAAAGTAGCAAGAGTTGTTGGTCTTGGCTATCCGGGTGGACCAAAGGTTGATAGGCTTGCAAAAGATGGAAACTCAGATGCAATAGAGTTACCTAAAACACATTTTGATAATTTGGATTTTAGTTTTAGTGGAATAAAGACGGCTGTTATAAATTTACATCATAAAAATCCTGATATAAATAAGGCCGATTTATGTGCAAGTTTTGAAAAAACAGTAACAGAAATATTAGTGGAGAATGCAGAAAAAGCTTTAAAGCAAACAGGACTAAAAACAGTTGCTTTGGCGGGAGGAGTATCTGCAAATTGTTATATTAGAGAAGCGTTTATGAAATTCAAAGAATATGGAGTAAATGTTTATATGCCTGATTTGAAATTATGTACTGACAATGCCGCAATGATTGCTTCTGCTGGATATTATAATTTTATTGAAGGAAAAAGAAATGAATTGAATTTAAATGCTATTCCTAATTTGAAATTAGATTAAATTGAAGAAGGACCGATTCAGGTGAATCGGTCCTTTTTGGGGTTAAAGTTAAGATACCTCTACCATTATTACAGGTTTAGTATCATTTCCATAGCCTATTAACTCTAATGATATTTGTATAGTCTTTTTAGATATGCCATGAGAATCTATCCAATTTTTTTTATGAACTGAATAGTACATTTTTCTGAGTTCATAGGCTCTTTTTAACCATCTCTCACTAGAACGACGTGAGAGTTGCTTTGAAAGCTCACTGCTTAATCCTAATATAGGATTAAAAATAAGGCCTTTGAAATCAGTTGCAGAGTAATCTGTTTTAAAGGCTTGTAGCCGATATTGTCCAAGAGATCTTTCTGCTTCTTGATATACATTATTTTGAATAATGTATAATAAATCTCTTAGAGCATCAGAATTTTCATCATTATTTAGTGCTGTTGCTTCCATGTTTGCACCCTCCTGCGTATATAATAAATTAATTATAATACATTTTTTCAAAAAAAGCAAATTTATGAAAAACAATTATAGACAATTAAAGAAAAATATTGTAAACTATAAAAAGAAAAAAGAACGGAAAAAAGGAGGAAAAAATGGCAATATATACAATAGGAGACTTGCATTTATCATTTAACACAAACAAACCAATGGACATATTCGGAAAAAACTGGCAAAATTATGAAGAAAAAATAAAACAAGACTGGTTAGCAAGAGTAAGACCAGAAGACACAGTAATATTGCCAGGAGACTTTTCTTGGTCAATGTACTTAGATGAAACAGACAAAGACTTCGAATTTATAAACAACTTACCAGGGCAAAAAATTCTATTAAAAGGAAATCACGACTATTGGTGGACAACAGTAACAAGTATGAGAAAATACATAGAAGAAAAAAGTTTCAAAAACATTGATTTTTTATATAATAATAGCTATGAATATGAAAATAAAATAATAGCAGGAACAAAAGGCTGGAACATATCAGAAGAACAAGAAGATATACGACTAACAAAAAGAGAAGTAGCAAGATTAGAACTATCAATAAAAGATGGAATCCAAAAACATGGAGAAGATAAAGAAACAATAGTATTTATGCATTATCCACCATTAACGAAAAACTATATGAATACAGAATATACAAAGATATTGAAAAAATACAATATTAAAAGATGTTATTATGGACATTTACATGCAAACTCAATTTTAGATGCAGTAGAAGGAAATGTTGATGGAATAGAATATAAATTAGTTAGCAGTGATGGATTAGATTTTAAATTATTGAAAATCTAACCTAAAAATTATATGGAGAGAAAATATGGATTTAACAGAAGATGTAAAATATGTAAAAGGAGTAGGACCCAATAGGGTTACACTATTAAACAAAATAGGAATATTCACTATAAAAGACCTAATCACATATTATCCAAGAGGATATGAAGACAGAAGTAAACCAAAAAATATATGTGAATGTACAAATGGAGAAATTGCATTAATAGAAGCAGTAGCAATGTCAATATTAGTAGATAGCAGAATAAGCAAAGGAAGAACAATGCAAAGACTATTGGTTATGGATGAAACAGGACAAGCAGTAATAACTTGGTTCAATCAACCATATTTAAAGTCTAAATTTCAAACTCGGAAAAAGATATAGATTCTATGGGAAAATAGAATTTCAATATGGAAAGGTAAGTATGAATGCTCCTGTATTTGATGAAATAGAAAATTCAAATAATACTGGAAAAATAATACCTATTTATCCATTGACATTTAGTCTAACACAAAATACATTAAGAAAAATAATTGAGAATGGATTGCAGAAAGTACAGGAACAAGGCGGTTTGCCAGAGACTTTGCCGGATTATATTTTAAATGAATATAAATTAGAAAATGCAAATAAAGCAAATTATGACATACACTTTCCAAAAGATTTTGATGATTTTAAAAAAGCTAGGAGAAGACTAGTTTTTGAAGAGTTATTATCAACACAATTAGCATTATTGCAATTAAAAAATAGCAATTTGAACGATAAAAAAGGAATAATATTTGATAAAAATGTAAAAATGTCAGATGCAATAAATACTTTACCATTTAAATTGACAAAGGCTCAGCTGAGAGTGTTACAGGAAATTGATGAAAATATGGAATCAGAAAAATCAATGAATAGACTTTTGCAAGGAGATGTTGGATCTGGAAAAACTGTTGTTGCAATGATTACAGCATATAAAGCAGTAAAATCTGGATATCAAGCAGCAATTCTAGCTCCAACTGCAATTCTAGCAACACAACATATGGTAAATTTTGAAAAAATGCTAAATCAATTTGACATTAAATGTGAATTATTAATATCAGGTATTAGCAAAAAAAAGAAAGAAGACATTTTGGAAAGACTGAAAAATGGAGAGATTGACATATTAATTGGAACACATGCTATGTTAGAAGAAAATGTAGAGTTTAAAAATTTAGGGTTAGTTGTTACAGATGAACAACATAGATTTGGTGTAAAGCAAAGAACAAAAATTGCACAAAAAGGTCAGAACCCAGATGTGCTAGTAATGTCAGCAACACCAATCCCAAGGACTCTTGCATTAATTTTATATGGAGATTTGGATATATCAATAATTGATGAGCTTCCACCTAATAGAAAAACAATAGAAACATTTGCTGTTACAAATAGAATGGAAGAGAGAATTAATAATTTTATAAAAAAACAGATTGATGAAGGTAGACAAGCTTACATCGTATGTCCATTAGTTGAAGAAAGTGAAGAAGAGGATACAGACTTGAAAGCTGTTACGACTTTATATGAAAAATGTAAAGAAGAGACTTTTCCTGATTATAGAGTTGAGTACATACATGGTAAAATGAGGCCAAAAGATAAAGATGAAATAATGGAGAGATTCAAAAACAAGGAAATTGATATACTTATTTCTACGACTGTTATTGAGGTTGGTGTTGATGTACCAAATGCAAATATAATGGTAATTGAAGATGCAGAAAGATTCGGATTGGCACAATTACATCAATTAAGAGGAAGAGTTGGCCGTGGTGAGTATAAATCATATTGTGTGCTAAAATTCAAAGGTAAAGGACAAAATACAAAAGAGAGAATGAAGATTATGTGTGAGACAAATGATGGTTTTCTTATTTCTCAGAAAGATTTAGAGTTGAGAGGCTCAGGAGATTTCTTTGGTACAATGCAACATGGAATTCCTGATTTTAAGATTGCTAATTTGTTTACAGATATGGATATTTTGAGATTGGCTCAGGAGGCGGCTATTAAGGTTGTAAGTAATGACCCTAAATTAGAAAAAGAAGAAAACAAATTATTGAAATTATCTGTAAAGAACAAGTTTACAGATAGAATAGAAATTTAAAACTTGTCAAAATAGGAAAACTTTTTAGATAGAAAGAATAAATAATAAATCTTTAAAAATAGATCGCATTTTTGACAAAAAATGGAGGAAAAAAATGATAATATTTGGAATAGATATAAGAGTATATTTTTTACTATTTTTAACATATTCATTTGCAGGATGGTGCATGGAAGTAATTGGAAAATTAATACAATATAAAAGATTTATAAACAGAGGATTTTTAGTTGGACCATATTGTCCAATATATGGAACAGGAGCAATTTTAATAACATTTTTACTTAAAAAATATGTATCAGACCCATTTGCATTATTTGTAATGGCAATACTAGTGTGCGGAACACTAGAATATCTAACAAGTTATTTTATGGAAAAAATATATCATGCAAGATGGTGGGATTATAGCCAAAGAAAATTCAATATAAATGGAAGAGTATGTTTAAATACTATAATTCCATTTGGATTGCTAGGAATGTTTATAATGTATGTATCAAATCCATTCTTATTAGGAGCAATTGAATCATTACCTGAGACAGCACTAAATATAGTATTTTGGGTATTGCTTGTAATATTTGTATTAGATAATATAATTTCAACAAATGTAATTAGTTATGTTGGAAAAACAACAAAAGAATTTGGAAAAAGCCTTGATAATACAGAAGAAATTACAAATAGAGTAAAAGAAGCTTTATTAAACAAATCTGGATTATATAGAAGATTGTTAGAATCATATCCAAAAATTCAATCAATTAAAGTAAAAATTAAAGAGAAAAAAGATAAAATAAAAAGGCAGGTTGTAGAACAGACAGATGAATTTAAAGAAAGTGTAGAACGTCAGAAAAAAGAAATAAAAGAAAAGGTCGGAGATTTGAAAGATTTATCAAAAAAATCAAAAGACAAAAAATAGAGGATGAAATATTATGGAAAAATTAAAGTTGAGGATTTCTAAAAGAATGAAACAATTTAATGTGATTTTAAAAAATAGTGGTGATGACCATATAAGTGAGTATTCGGCACAATGTTCATATTACACAATACTTTCATTTATACCGTTTGTAATCTTGTTGATAACACTTATTCAATATACAAATATTGAACAACAAACATTATTTGATGTAATTTCAAAAATAATTCCATCAAGTATGAATGAATTTGTTATTGGAATTGTGAGGGAAGTATACTCAAAATCAATAGGGACAATATCTATATCAATTATATTTACATTATGGTCAGCAGGAAAAGGGCTTTTTGCATTAACAAAAGGCCTACATTCTGTATATAATACTGATGAAGATAAAGAAAAGTCCGTATTATATTTAAGAATAATGGCTTTGGTTGAGACAATTGTATTTATAGTTTTAATAATGATTGGAATGGTTCTATTGGTGTTTGGAAATAGCTTGAAATCAATAATGCAACAGCATTTTGGAGCTCTTGAAAATTTTAATGCATTTTCACAGTTTGTAACTGAAATTGGATTTATTTTTGCAACTTTTGTTGTGTTCTTATTTCTTTATAGATTTATGCCAAACCACAAGGTTACTTTTAAGAGCCAAGTTCCGGGAGCTATTTTTGGAGCTATTGCTCTTAATGTAATTTCTTTTGTATTTTCTAAATATTTAGATATTTTTAAGGGTTTTTCTATTACTTATGGAAGTTTGACAACTTTGATGCTTATTATGATGTGGACTTATTCTTGTTTCTATTCTTTATTTTTGGGTGCTGAGTTAAATAAAACTTTGTTACGTTTGGCTAAAAGATAAATGTTTTTATATTTTAAAGAAAGGAAAAAATTGACAATAAAAATTTTGTCGAAATTTTGACACTCACACATATAAATGATATAATTGTGGTTGTAACAAAATAGAAAGAATGGTATTGAAGATGAGAAAAAGCGATTTTGATATGGACACAGTAACAAATATCATATTAAACAACGAATATGATTTACACGAAAAAGAAGAAAAAATAGAAAGTCCAAAAGAAGAAAATTATAAAAAAATTAATAAATATGAAAATAATAAGAAAAAATCTAAACATGCTAAAAATATAGAAAATACAAAAAAAGGTAAAAAGAAAAAAACAACAAAACAAAAAATATTTTTAGTAGTAAAAATAATAATAACATTAATAATATTAGGTATAATAGGAATATTCTTATTTTTTAAAACATCATTATTTGAAAAATATAAAGAATTATGGGTAGTAACAGCAATGTCAACAATGAATCATCAATATTTAGCAACATGGTTTTTATCAGATGAAGAAATACAAGAAATAATGAAAAAGTTAGAAGTTCAAAATAATGAAGATTCTAATTCAAATGAAATAAAAATAGAAATTCCAAGTGAAAATAAAAAAGAAGAAATTAAAGTTGATAAAATAACTGGAAGAAATTATGTGGGATATGTAATGACAATACCAGATGCATCAAAAGTAAATCTAGTAGATGGAAGAAAATCAAATAGAGGAACGAAGCTTAGTGAAATAGTAAAAAATAATAAAGCAATTGCAGGAATAAATGCAGGAGGATTTGCTGATGATGGTGGAGTTGGTTCTGGAAATGTTTTATGTGATGCAACAATAATAAATAAAAAATTATTATATGGAAATAAAACATCAAAATATAGTTTAATAGGTTTAAGTTCAGATAAAAAATTAGTGCTTGGAAAATATACATATCAACAGGCTATGAATGCTGGAATAGAATCAGCAGTTGAGTTTGGACCATATTTAATAGTTAACGGAAAAAATCAAATAACAAATGCAAGCTCTGGTGGAATTCATCCAAGAATGGGGATTGGACAGAAAAAAGATGGAACTTTCATTTTTGTAGTTGTTGATGGAAGACAACCAGGATATAGTATTGGAACGAATTTATTGGAAATGCAAAATATTTTTAATAGATATGATGCTTATAATGCAGCGAACCTTGATGGTGGTTCATCTGCAACAATGTATTACAATGGTAAAGTTGTAAATAAAACATCAACTCCTATGGGAGAAAGATATTTGCCAAATGCATTTATTGTAAAAGAATAAAATAAAAGAGAGTGTAAAAATGTATTAAATACATAAATAACATTCTCTTTTTTAAATTTTATAAAGAATAATAGAAATGTCATTTTTACTACAAGAAGCAGAAATTTTAATATCAAAACCAGAATTATTTTTAAATTTTAAATCATAACTGCCATAAGAAACAGCAGCATCCTTTCCTTCTGAAACATAAGGAACTTTATTACTGTGTTCATGTCTCTCAATTATTTGTAAGTTTGGAACTTTTAAGACAGCATTATATAAAGTAGTACTGACTTGACATTTGCCACCGCCAAGACCTTTTTGTTTGTTCCCATCTTTATCAAAAACATCAGCCTCTTGATAACCTTTATCAGAAGTGGCAGGTCCAAGAGTATTACAAAAAGAAAAGGTAGTACCATTTTTAACAATAACACCATTTAGACTAGAACATGTTAGTTCTATATTAGTTTGCCTAGCGGTGTCTTTATTATAAATTTTTGTGGTAAAAGATGCAATTTGTTCTTCTTTTGGTTGAGGTGTATCTTGTTTGATTTCATTAACATTATTTTCAGTTGTGTTAGAAAAATTATTGTTAGTATTATTTTCTGTTTTATTTGTAATACTATTATTATAATTAGTATTACTATAATTAGTATTATTAGAGGTTTCTTCATTTGCTGATGTTTTACTGGCTGAATAAGTAGAATTATTTGAGTTTTTATTTTTGGAGAAAAAATAGATTCCTATTCCAATGCATATAATTATTATAATAGCTAATATAAACCAAACCTTATTATTTTTCATTTTTATCACATTCCTTCCTCAGAGCTAAAAGCAGATTTGAAAAAATTATTAATCATTATTAGTATAACCAATAAAAGTCATAAAATTCAATGAAATGAATATAATATAACATGTCCATTTGGAAACTGTTTTTGGGGACGGAGGAAAAAAACAGTTTTTATCATAATATATAACTGTTTTTTTCCTCCGTCCCCAAAAACAGGAAGAGGAGAGAAAATGGTAAATATAGATGAAATTTTAAGATATTTTCCTAATAAAATATATCAAATTTTTTTCAATTTATTCCAAGAAAATAATAAAATAATAGATGAATTACAAGAAATAAGAATGAGAACAGATAGACCAATAATTTTAAGGTTACGAGAAAAAGATTTTATATTACAATATAATATTCCACAGTCCGAAATTTTACAAATAGTAGAAAGATTATGTGAAAATTCGATATATGCATATAAAAATCAAATATGCGAAGGCTTTATAACTGTAAAGGGGGGCCACCGTGTTGGGTTAACTGGTTCATGTGTTATAGAAAATGGCAAAATTGTAAATGTTAAATACATATCAAGTTTGAATTTTAGAATTGCAAGAGAAGTTTTAAATTGCAGTACAAGAGTATTAAGAGAGATAATTGATATAGAAAATAAATCGATTTATAATACGATTATTGTAGCTCCTCCTGGAAGAGGTAAGACTACTATTTTACGTGATGTTATAAGAAGATTGAGTAATGGTATAGATGAAATTAATTTTAAGGGGAAGACATGTGGTGTTGTTGATGAAAGAGGAGAGATTGCTGCAATGTACAAAGGTGTTCCTCAAAATGATGTTGGAATTAGGACAGATATTATAGAAAATGTTACTAAAAATCAAGGAATTCATATGCTTGTGAGGACTATGGCTCCTGAAATAATTGCTTGTGATGAAATTGGTAGTTCTGATGATGTTGAGGCTATTCATTATGCGTTGTATTCTGGGGTGAAAGGAATTTTTACTATGCATGGTAAAAATATTGAGGATATTAAAAATAATAGACAAATTTATGAACTAATTGAAAATAGAGAGATACAAAAAGTAGTATTTTTGTGATTTTTGCAGTGCTATAATTGGTGTGAAAACGTATACTACAAGCTATAATAAAATATATGCAAAAAGCATAATAAAAATCGGAAAAAATATTGAAAAATATAAAAAGATATATTAAAATAAATGTGTAAGAAATTTACGGAAGTAAATAACAAGTACATTGAAAATTTAATATCTTTGTCGTAATGTATTCAGTAAAATGTTATTTATTCAAGTAAATATTTTGCAAAAAGAATTTGTAAAAAATAAAAAATGAATTAGAAGAATAAAAATACAAATAATAAGAAAAAATAAAATAGAAAACAAAGGAGGAAAAAGATGTTAAAAAAATAAGACAAAGGTATTACATTAAT
>FR901915.1 GCA_000438255.1 Clostridium sp. CAG:389 | reverse complement strand
GAAAAGGTTCAATTTTCAAAAACATATAAGCAACGACTTCACCAAAAGATTTTTACTAAAATATAACAAAAAAAGAATAGGTTTTTAAACCTACTCTATAAATTAATTTTATTTCAAATGATGAAAATCCTCATATAATTTTCTTGCAGTACTTGGGCAATCAACACCAGCACTATCTGCATTCTTAACAGGAGCAAATTCTTCTTCTCTTTTAACTCTAAGAATTGCCATATCATCAACTTCACCAAAAGCATCAAACAAAAATGCTTCAAATTTATATGCATTTGGAGAATCTGGAACAACTAAATTTCCATCTTTATCAATAAATTTAGCTTTTTTATAAGCACTATGATAAGGTAATGGAGTAACACCCATTCTCTCAACAGCATCTATATTAAACAAATTGCAAAGAATATGTGATTCACCATATAAAAGTTCACCATTTTCATCAACAGCCTCAGCCATTTCATCAGTAATTTCTGAATATTCTATAACACTTGGTTTACCATTTCTTTTACAAAATACTCCAACTTTTTCATGTGGATTTGCTTTAACAATTGATTTACAAGCAACAGTAACACCTTTATCAATTGCAACACCCATTAACACAGGGTCAACCATTTTTACAAGGCAGTTATCAACTCCACCAATAAATACCCATTCAATACCTAATTGTCTCATTTTTTTAGTCATTCCATTTTTTACTAATGACTCATATATACCACCATGTCCATCAGCAGCTTGTTTTATTAAACCATCTTCTCCAATCAATACTTTTCCCTCAGTATCTACCATTGGTAGTTCACCTTGAATAAAGAAAAATATATTTTTATCTTTTTGATATCCAAAAAATTTATTTTTTTCAAAGAATTCTATTGTTTCTTTATTATTTTCTCTACTTGTCATTATAAACCAAGGTATTGTAACATTATATTTTTGACCTTCTTCTTTTAAATAATCACTTAACAATTCAAATAGTGATTTATGTGAATCTAATCCTATATCATAAGTTCCTTTTGGTCCACTATGTCCAAGTCTTGTTCCTTGTCCACCAGCCATTGTAACAGCTGCTAGTTTTCCAGCTTTAATAGCTTCTTTTCCGATATTTTCATAATATTTATATTTATCATTCAACTTATATTTATCTAAATATTCCATTGGCTCTATTTTATCACCATTTGTTGAATTTTCTTTTTTAGTATTGTCATATAAACTTTTGATTAAGTCAAAGTCTATGTTCATAATTTGTTCCAATAATTGTTTTTGTTTTTTCTCATCTAATTTTTCATAACCATTTAATAAATGTTCTTGATTATATTTTTTTAATATAAATTTTACTTCTTCTAATGTATCACTCATAATACTCTTCCTTTCAATAGATGTTTTATGTACTACATACTTTATACTATTTATTAAAATTTATCAAGTATTTTATTAAAATTTATATGTTTTGTGCTAAAAATTGTTATAATAAAAAGTTATTACAATAATTTTTCTACTCCTGATGTAGATAATATTTTATCATATTTTTTAGCAATATCACTTACATCCTCTTGAATTTCATTTATATCATAACAATCTACAACTGTTACTTCATTATTATTTATCCAATTTTGAATATTTTTATTCATATTATCTATATAGTTTTCTCTTCCTTTAACAAATATTAATGTATCTTTTCCATCTTCATTTGCAGCTTTTATTTCTTTAAATTTATTTAAATCATCATTTTTCCAATCTATTTTAGTTAATTTATTTTTTTCTTCTTCATCTAAATTAATTCTAGATAAAACTTTATCTACACTACTATCTAAATTATTTTCTGTCATTATTATTACATTTTCATTTTTCTTTAAACTTTCATTAATATAAGGTAAACTTATCATTTCAAAATGATAATCACTTGCAAAAAACAAGCATAATCTTTTTTCTCTTTTGTTTTCTTTCATCATAAGAATATCAACCCTTTCAATCTTTTAAAGTTTTTTTCTTTAGAGTAGCCTCATTTCTGAGTACTGGTAAATTTTACCATTTATCTTTTTAGATGTCAAGAATATTTCAAAAATATTTCAGAAATATTTCAATTATATTTCATTTTTGTTATATAATTCAATTTTAACTATCTAATATAGTTATATAAAACATCATTTCAAAAAATGTATAAATTTATATTAATTGTAAATAATTAATTTAAAGAATATTTTACAAGAAAAGTTTATTGGAGGTAAAACATGAAAAAAAATTTAAACAATAATAAAAATTCCAAAATAGGAACAATAATAACATTAATTTTATTACTATTTATATATACAATAATTTGTGCATTTTCATATGTACAAGCTGTATCAACAGATATAAGTGAAAGTGTATTTAGATTACATGTAATTGCAAACAGCAATAGTGATGAAGATCAAGCTCTAAAATATAAGGTAAGAGATAATTTATTAAAATATATGAACAATATATGTTCAGACTGTTCATCAAAAGAAGAAGCAATAAAGCTTGTAACTGAACATCAAGAAGAATTCAAGCAAGTTGCATTAGAAACAATCAAAGATGAGGGTTACTCATATGATGTAAAAATAAATATTGGAAATTTTGAATTTCCTACAAAACAATATGGTGATATTTCTTTGCCAGCAGGATTCTATGACGCATTAAGAGTTGAAATTGGAAAAGCAGAAGGTCGCAATTGGTGGTGTGTAATGTTTCCATCACTTTGTTTTATAGATATTTCATCTGGAATTGTCCCAGATGAATCAAAAGAAGAATTACAAAATGTACTATCAGAAGAAGAATATTCAATAATTTCTGACCACTCTAATTCAGAAATCAAATTCAAATTTAAGTTAATTGAATTCTTCACAAATAGTGGTTTATTAACAGCCAAAAATTAATTTATATCTATTGCAATACTTCACTCTTTATGATATATTTTATGGAGACAATATATGTTCAGGGGGAATCAATTTGGAAAAATTAGTAATAACAGGACCAACACCTTTAAAGGGTGAAGTAGAAATAAGCGGAGCAAAAAATGCGGCAGTAGCAATACTACCAGCCACATTATTAATAGATGGAGTATGTACTATAAACAATATTCCAAACATAAGTGATGTCCAAATTTTATGCACAATTTTAGAAAAAATGGGTGCAAAAATAAAATGGAACACAAAAAATGAATTAACAATAGATACAAGAAATATAACAACAACAGAAGCACCATTAGACTTAACAAGTAAATTTAGAGCTTCTTACTATCTTATTGGTGCAATGCTTGGTAGAACAGGAAATATTAAAGTTGGTATGCCAGGTGGTTGTAAATTAGGTGCTAGACCTATTGACCAACATATAAAAGGATTTGAATTATTAGGAGCTGATGTTGAAGTTGGAAAAGGTACAATTACAGCAAAAGCAAAATGTCTAACAGGAGCACATATTTATATGGATGTTGTCTCTGTGGGAGCAACAATAAATGTAATGTTAGCAAGTGTTCTTGCCAAAGGTACTACTACAATAGATAATGCTGCAAAAGAACCACATATAGTTGATGTTGCTAACTTCTTAAATACAATGGGTGCTGATATTAGAGGAGCTGGAACAGATGTTATAAAAATAAATGGTGTTGAAAAATTACATGGAAATGCCACTTATTCAGTAGTTCCAGACCAAATAGAAGCAGGTACATTTATGTTAGCAGCAATTGCTTCAAAAGGAGATTTACTTATTAAAAATTGTATAACAAAACATTTAGAACCACTAACTGCTAAAATAATTGAAATTGGCGGAAATGTAGAAGACAATGGTGATAGCATTAGAGTTTGGTACAGTAAAAGACCAAATAAGGCAACAATAAAAACATTACCATATCCAGGATTTCCAACAGATTTACAACCACAAATGGGTGTGGTTTTAGCAACAGCAAATGGTACAAGTATTATAAATGAAAGCATCTGGGAATCAAGATTTCAATATACAGCTGAACTAAATAAAATGGGTGCAAAAATAACAGCCCAAGGAAAATCAGCAATATTCGAAGGTGTTGACGAATTATTTGGTGCACCAGTATATTCAACAGACCTAAGAGCGGGGGCCGCATTGATAGTAGCTGGCGTATCTGCAAATGGCGTTACAGAGATTTATAATTTAGAACACATTGATAGAGGATATGAAAATATAGAAAAAAAATTCAGAAAAATCGGTGCTAATATAGAAAGAGTAACTGAATAATTAAATTTCAATCTATAATTAATATTGTAAATACACAAATTTATAAAAGGAAAAATAGAAGGAAGAATACAATATGTTTAATTTTTGTAGTTTATACAGCGGAAGCAGTGGAAACAGTTTATTAGTAGAAACAGAAAATACAAAATTATTAATAGATGCAGGTGTCAGTAGTAAAAAAATAGAAACAGCTCTAACAAATTTATCTATTGACCCTGCTTCTATTAACGGAATACTAATCACACACGAACACACAGACCATGTTCAAGGTCTAGGAACATTTGCAAAAAAATTTGATTTGCCTGTATATGTAAATCAAAAAACATTAGATGCAATGCCTAAGCAAAAAGAAAAAATAGCAGAAAAAAATATCAAAAACATAAAAATAGAAGAAAAATTTGAAATTGGTGACTTACAAATAAAACCATTTTCAATACCACATGATGCAGCAAACCCTTGTGGATTTAACATTTTTAAAGACAATAAAAAAATTAGTATTGCAACAGATATAGGACATATGACAAATGGAATACTAAAAAATCTAGAAGACAGCATTTTTGTATTATTAGAATCAAATTATGACCCAGAAATATTAAAATTTTCTAGATATCCTTACATATTAAAAACAAGAATAGCAGGTCCAAATGGACACTTGCCAAACGAAACAGCTGGAAAAACAATTGCTCATTTATTGCAATCTGGACTTCAACAAGCAACACTAGGCCATTTAAGTAAAGAAAGCAATTTTCCAGAACTAGCATATAAAACCGTTGTAGATGAAATTATATCAAATAGTAATTATAATGAAAACTCACTAAAATTAAATGTAGCAAGTCGTGATATCCCAGGATCTATAATGTCCTTTTAGGAACATTTTGTCCTATTTTCTAATTATAAATTTTTAGAAATAGAAAGGAAACATCATGTTAACAATTAATATAGTATGTATTGGAAAAATAAAAGAAAAATTTTTCAAAGACGCAATAGATGAATATTCAAAAAGATTATCAAAATATTGCAAATTAAATATTGTTGAACTTCCAGATGAGAAGATTCC
Organism: Clostridium sp. CAG:389; assembly: GCA_000438255.1. Lineage (GTDB taxonomy): Bacteria > Bacillota > Clostridia > TANB77 > CAG-508 > CAG-269. The sequence continues at coordinate 4,359 of FR901915.1, read as the reverse complement.
AGAGAAAATAAATACAAATATTGAAAATGATATTAAATCAAAGGAATGCACTAATATGATAAATCATATAAAAAAAGATTCTTATATTATTTGTTTAGATTTAAATGGAAAAGAATTCTCTTCTGAACAGTTCTCTAAAAAAATTGAAGATATATCTATGGAGTCAAGTCAAATAACTTTTGTTATTGGTGGTTCACTTGGCTTAAATCAAGAAATTTTAAGTTTAGCAAATCAAAAAATATGTTTTTCAAAAATGACTTTTCCTCATCAATTAATTAGAGTATTTTTATTAGAACAAATATTTAGAGCTTTTAAAATTTCAAATGGTGAAACTTATCATAGATAAATATTTTTTATTTATATAAATGTAGAGAAAATAAATTAATGAATTTAGAAAGAAATTGTGTGGGACACTATAAAAAACTTTCGAAATATTTCAAAATATTTGGGGGAATACGATGAAATTTATTTTCCCTACAAAATTAAAAACATTATTAAATTTAATTTTTGATTTTTTTCAAGATTATGATTGCTAATATTTTAGTAATCATTTTTTTGATTATAAAAAAAATTGAAATAAATAAAATTAATTTAAAAATCATAAGACCTCCTTACTGTTGTCAATATTTTTGAATTAACAATAATTTTGTTTATGTCTTTGATTTAACTTTTTATATTCTACTACCATTTAATACCTTTGTCAACAAGAAAATTTCGACAAAAATCGACAATTTAAATCAATTATTACAATTCCGTGAAAATAAGGAAAAAGTTGCTCCAAGTGGTAATATATCAATATTTTTAGTCAAAAACATATCTGGGGTCTACCATTGGGTCTTTGACTTTAAATATTGATATATTACCCCACTTAGATAGCAAATTTTTTCTATATTTCTTTGGAGCAACTTTTTCCTTATTTTCACTAAACTGTAACAATCAATTTACAAACAATAATACTTGTAACAATTCCTACAAAATCTGCAATTAAAGCCGCGCACAAAACAAATCTTGTTTTTTTGATTCCAACAGAACTTGTATAAACAGCAATTGTATACACCGTTGTTTCAGTTGACCCCATAATAGTAGAAGCCATAAGTCCAATTCTAGAATCAACCCCAAAATTTTTCATAATATCAGTAGCAACAGCTATTGAACTACTTCCAGAAATTGGTCTAATCAAAGCCAATGGCAAAATTTCAGTTGGAAAATTAACAATATTAAAAAAAGGCGTTAGAAAATTAACAATTAAATCAATTATTCCCGAACTTCTCAAAGCTCCTATCGCTACAAACAGTCCAACTAATGTAGGAAAAATACTTATAACAACTCCTATCCCCTCTTTTGCCCCATCTAAAAAAATATCAAAAACTTTTTTTCTCTCTATCACACCATACAAAACAATAGAAACTATCATTAAAGGCATTGCTAAATTTGAAAAAAATTCAATAAATTTCACTATTTTCCCCCCTGTAATCATTATTTACCTAATTTTATAAAAATTTTAGTCGCAGTAATTCCAGCAATAGCCGCACAAATTGTAGCAATCCAAACAGGAACAATAATAGCGGTCGGATTATTTGAACCTAATGAATTTCTTATTGCAATAACAGTAGTTGGTATAATCTGAATTGAAGCAGTATTCAAAACTATAAATGTTGCCATTTCATCTGTTAAAACTTTTTTATTTTTATTTTCTTCTTGCATTGATTTCATAGCTTTAATTCCGCAAAGGTGTAGCAGCATTTCCCAATCCCAAAACATTTGCAACAACATTCATAGAAATCTCTTGATAGATTTTACTATCTTTACTCAAATTCGGAAACAACCATCTCATCAACGGCTTTAAACAATTGGTAATCTTCTTCATTGCTGACGTTTTTCCGGCAATTTGCATTATTCCATTCCATAAACACATTGTTCCAAGTAAAGTAATACATAAACTGACCGCTAAGTTAGTACTTTCAAATATAGAATTATTTAATTCTTTTAAATTACCAGAAAAAATTGCAAATCCAATAGACACAACTAAAAAAGCAGGCCACAAAATATTCAACATTTTTAATCACCTACATAATTTTATTAATTGTTTTAATTTTTTATTACATTAGAATTGACCTTCTGTGTCATTTGTGTTATATTAAATGTATAATCGCTATTGGATTTGCAAAAAGTAACATTAAGGAGGAAAAACATGAAAGCTACTGGAATAATAAGAAGGGTTGATGAGCTTGGAAGAGTTGTTATACCTATTGAAATTAGGAACCAATTCAATATTGTTGAAAAAGACCCTATTGAAATTTATGTAGACGATTCTTCAATTATACTAAAAAAATATGAACCCAATTGTGTTTTCTGTGGAAATACAAATGATTTAATAGAATACAAAGGTAAACTTGTATGTGAAAAATGTTCAAAAGAATTAAACATATTACATGAAAAAAACAAATAGTTGTCAATAAGGCGTCAAACCTTTTGACAACTATATTTTTATATAAATTTTTGATATACATCATTTTTATTCATATTTCTATCCTTAGCAATTTTCTTTATTATTTCTTTTTTAGTAAGTCCTTGATTTTCATAAAATTTATATTGTTCCTCTAATGTAAGATTATTTAAAGAATTTTCTTCTTCACAATCATTGTTTCCTTCTATTATTAAAACAATTTCACCTTTTAGATTTTCAGATTTTGAAATAATTTCATCTATATTTCCTCTAATAAATTCCTCATGTATTTTTGTAATTTCCCTTGCCAATGTAAGCATTCTTTCTTCTCCTAAAATCTTTTTTAAATCATTTAAAGTAGTTTCCAACTTATGTGGTGCTTCATAAATTATAATTGTTTTATTAGATTTTTCAATTTCCTCTAATTTCTTTTTTCTCAATTTTTTATTCAAAGGTAAAAATCCCAAAAAAGTAAATTCTTTTGTATCAATTCCTGAACAAATTAAAGAATTTATCATTGCACAAGCCCCTGGAATTGGTATTATTTTTATTCCAAGCTCAATACATTTTTTTATAACTTCTTCTCCTGGGTCACAAATTCCAGGTGTTCCAGCATCAGATACTAATGCTATATTTTGTCCCTCTTGTAATTTTTCTATTAACACATCTGACTTTGTTTCCTCATTATGTCTATGATAACTTATCATTGGTTTTGATATTTCTAGATGATTTAATAATTTTAAAGTGTGACGTGTATCTTCTGCTGCAATTAAATCAACATCTTTTAATACTTTTATTGCCCTTATTGTTATATCATCCAGATTTCCTATTGGTGTTGCCACTATATATAAAGTTCCATTTTTCATATTTTATTTCATCCCTTCATTAAAATAAATAATTTTTAAAATTATTGCTTTTCACATATATTTGAATCATTTCCTAAATTCTTTACATGATTTTTATTATAAATTTTATAAATTTCTTCTGTATATTCTCCCTCATTATCATAGATATAAAGATTTTCTCTGAATTTTAAAAATGGTTTTGCATTTTTTACTCCCTTTACTAGTACTAATTTAGGTGATTCTCCATTATGTGAACAAACAAATCTTATTTCTTTTGGCTCAATTTTATATTGCCTCATATAAGATAATATATCAACTAATCTTTCTGGTCTATGCACCATATAAAATTCTCCTTTATCCTTTAATAACTTATTAGATATTTTTATGTAATCCTCTAATTTTGCCAAAACTTCATGCCTTGAAATAATCTTTTTTTCTTCATCATTCAAAATTCCAGTATTTTCTTTTTTATAAGGTGGATTTGTAACTATTGCATCAAAAGAATTTCTTTCATATAACTTGTCTAAATTTATAATATTATCATTCAATATTTCAAATTTATCTTCTAAATTATTTAGTTTAGCACTTCTTTTTGCCATATCTGCAACTTCTTCTTGTACTTCTACACCTATTATTTTACTTAGATTTGTTTTACCACATAATAAAATTGATATTATTCCTGTTCCTGTTCCTAAATCTAATACTTTTGCGTTATTTTTTATGTTTTTAGAAAAGTCTGATAATAATACCGCATCTATTCCAAAACAAAATCCTTGTGTATTTTGTATTATTTTTAAATTTTTGAATTCTAAATCATCAATTCTTTCATTTTCTTTCAATTCTACTTCCATAATTTTCTCTTTCTTTATTTTATTCTTATTATAAAATATTACAACAATTTTGCACAAAAAACAAGATTTTGATAAAAATATTGGTATTACTAAGTTCTTCGATAATAGTTTTTAATTGTTACACTTTTGAATTTCACTGTACATCTAAGGTGGTATATTGCTTATAAATATGTCCATTTGATTGGAGTAAAAAATAGAAAATCTTAAATAAAAAACT
>FR901914.1 GCA_000438255.1 Clostridium sp. CAG:389 | reverse complement strand
CGTCCCCAAATTCAGTTTTTCTCCGTCCCCAAATCCAGTTTTCCTCCGGCTCTCAATTCAGTTTTTTTCAACCAAAGGTAATCTAGGGATTCCAAACTCAAATCTCATTTTATTTAATGCAGCCTTAACAGGAATAGGATTAACCTCAGAAAACAAATCATTTATCAAAGGAATACTATTTAGTTGCATATTTTTTGCATCTTCAAAATTACCATTCAAAAAATTCCAAATCATATCATGAGTAAACTTAGGCCTAATATTTGATAATACAGAGATAACACCTAAACCACCCAAAGAACAAATAGGAATAGACTGATCATCATTGCCAGAATAAATATGCAAATTATCGCCACACAAATTAGCAATTTGAGCCACTTGTGAAATGTTTCCGACTAGCTTCTTTTATAGCAACTATATTTTCAATTTTTGATAATTCTAAGCAAGTTTTTGGCTCAATATTCATTCCAGTTCTACTAGGTACATTATATAAAATAATAGGAATACTAATGCTTTCAGCGATGGCTTTATAGTGAGCAACTAAACCTTTTTGAGTTGTTTTATTATAATAGGGTGTGACAACTAAAACACCATCAACGCCTAACGATTCAGCAATTTTTGACATTTCTATTGCTTCTGCTGTATTATTTGAACCAGTTCCAGCAATTATAGGTATTTTTTGTGTAGAATTTTCATTGTTATGTGCAATTTCAACAGCACATTTTATGACATCTATTTTTTCATCTTTTGTCATTGTTGAACTTTCACCGGTTGTACCGCAAACAATTAAAGCATCGATCTCATTATCAATTTGAAATTGTAAAAATTTTTTTAATTCTTTTAAATTTATACCATTTTCACTAAATGGTGTTGGAACCGCAGAACCAACGCCTTTAAAAAGTATTTTTTTCATAAAATCTTTCCCTTTCATTTTTGTAAAAATTTACCTTTGATAATATTTTGGAATATGT
>FR901913.1:4905-33949 GCA_000438255.1 Clostridium sp. CAG:389 | reverse complement strand
ATGTAATGAAAAGGTTCAAATTTTAAAAACATATAGGTAGTGATACTAAAAAAAGATTCTTACTGAATTATAAAAACCCAAAGTTTAAAACTCTGGGTTTCCATATATTAATAATTTTCTCCTCTACCTTCTGGTAATGCAGGATATTGTAAAACAACTCTAATTTTCATAGCATATCTTATAGCTCTTACTACCTTACTATTTTTAATTCTTTGCCATAAAGAAGGCTTTTTCTCAAATGTAGTATCTTGAACATATTGTTCTTGCATTTGTTGTTCCTCTTGTTGAACATTTTCAACTTCTTGTACATTTTGAGCTTTTCTATTTTTTTGTACTGCAACTTCTTGTTGTTCTTCAACTTGTTCTACATTTACTGGTTCTTCAACTGGTGTAGGAATTGTTTTTAATGCATCTGCAACTTCAATTCCAATATAACTTAATGCCTTTGATCTGTCTTCAATTCTTTCCATATCAATTTCAATATGCAAATTTGATTCTAGATTATTAACTCTTGCATTTAATAATTTCATTGCATCAGTATAATTTTGTGAAGTTTTTGTTTTGCATTTTCCTAAAACATTTAAAGTATCTATAATATCTTCTGAGAAATCTTTTTCAGCTTCTTTTATACTATCTTTCCAACCATCTTCTTTATTATCAACTTCTTCAATTAATTCTTTTAATTGACCAGCTAATGCTATATTTTGTTCTCTTTGTCTAATCAATTCTTCTATTCTTTTTGTATTTTCCTCAAATTGATTTGTTGCAAATTCAACTAAACCATAAGCTGCTTTATATACACTGCTAGGGAAATTCTTCTTTTTAGGATATTCAATTAAATATGTTTTTATAGATTCTATTAAATCTTTAAAATATGTATCTTCCTCTAATTGTACGATTTGTTTCTTACTATTAGGGTTTATCATTTTTTGAACTTTTTCTATATTTGATAGGATTTTCTCTTCCGTGATTACCATTCTCACGTTTACTATGCCTGATTTTGACATTGTAAACAACCTCCTTTATCTTACGCTTTATTGCTTTTACTGTTTCTTTTATAATTATACAATATTAAACAAAAAACTACAATAGAATTGTAGTTTTTTTAGTTTACATTTTCATTACAAAAGTATTACATTTTTGTTACATAGTTATTTTTTCCATTTCAGCATTTCTTTTCACTTTACGCGTAGTAGTTTTGATTAATTCTTCTTCTGTTACTATTATACCTTTTATATATTTATATTTTGGCATAGTTTTATTTATACTTTTAACTTCTTGCCATAATTTTTCTTTTATATCTTCTTCTTTTTCTACTCCATATACATCTTTCATTATCTCTTTATCATAAACAATTTTAGCAGATATTTTATAATCTCCATCATCTTCTGGTTTTCCATATACAAAACACTCCTTTACACCTGCTATCTTATTTATTAAAATTTCCAATTCTTCTGGATATACATTTTTTCCATTTTTTAAAACTATAACAAATTTCTTTCTTCCTGTTATAAATATAAATCCATCTTTATCTATCTTAGCTAAATCACCTGTATGTAACCAGCCTTCATCATCTATTGCTTCTTTTGTTGCTTCATCATTTTCATAATATCCAAGCATAATTGTAGGTCCTTTTACTAATAACTCACCAATCCCTTCTTCATTTGGATTATCTATTTTAGCATCAAGACTTGGTAAAGCCTTTCCTATTGAACCTATTTTTTTATATTTATCATCTTCAACTGCAATAACTGGTGAAGATTCCGTTAATCCATAACCTTGTACCATATTAATTCCCAAAGAATTGAATGTTCTTTCTGTATCTGGATCCAATGCTGCTCCACCTGCAACTAATAATCTTAATTTAGAACCTACTTTATCACGTACTTGTTTAAACAATTTTCCTCTTATATCTAATCCTACTTTTAACAATAAATTTGAAACTTTCATTCCAACATTAACAGTTGTTCCTTTACCCTGATCTTTTATTGATTTCATTATCTTTTTACACATATTTTCATATAAAACTGGAACAGATACCATAAATGTAATATCATATTCTTTTAGATTTTCTGCAATATGTCTTATTCCATCACAAAACGCAATAGATGCACCAACTGATAATGGTAATAAAAATCCTGTTGTACATTCAAATGTGTGATGTAATGGTAAAAATGATAAAAATCTATCATCCTCCTTTACCTTTAATACAGAAGATATATCCATCAAGTTACTTGCTATATTTTTATGTGATAACATTACAGCTTTTGATTTTGATGTTGTTCCTGATGTAAATAACATTATTTTCATTTCTTCTACATCAATTTTGGCATCAACAAATCTCTTGTCGCCATTTTCTAATAATTCTTTTCCCCTATTTATTAATTTTTTAAATGAAATAATTCCATTTTCACTTTCTTCTAAATCCATAGAAATAAAGTATTTTAAATCTGTATTCTTTTTTTCTTTTAACATATTCATTATTTCATCATATTTACTTGAATATACTATTGCTTCAACACCAGAACGAATTATTAAACTTTCAATTTCATTTGCTGGCAATGCTTTGTCTAATGGAACAATAGTACCTGTCCCATTTACTACTGCTAAATATGTAACACCCCATTCATATCTATTTTCTCCAATAACAGCAATTCTTTTATCTTGTAATCCTAAATTAATTAGACTTGTTCCAAGATTATCAATATCATTTTTCAATTGTCTATATGTTATTTCTTTGAATTTTCCTTTTTTATCTGTTTTAAATACATATGCTGGTCTGTCTGCAAACTTATCAACTGATTTATTTATCATATCTTTCAAATCTGTAATTCTTTCAACTTCATAAATTGCTTCTCTCATTTTTATTCCTCACTTCTTTATTTTACTTTAAGTCCTTCAACTACTGTTCTTTCAAATTCTTTATAAATTTTTATAATATCAATTTCATTTTCATTTTTCATTTTGTATACTAGTGTAGATGCTATAAGTGCATATATTTCTGATGCTATTATCTTTGGATTTCCTTGTTTTATTTGTCCTTTTTCCATTCCTTCTGCCACTATTTTTTCAATCTTTCCAATATATTCAAAAACATGCTGTTGGCACATTTTATTTCTTGCTTCTTTTCCATAAAATTGACTTAATAAAATTGTTATAAAATCTTCATATTTATTAACTATTTTTATTTCTATTAGTACAATTGCTTTTATTTTATCTATATAATTATCTAGTTTTTCAGTTTTTATATCGATACTATTTTGCAATAGTTTTATTCCTTCTTCTATTAAGAAATTGAATATTTCTTCTTTGCTTGAAAAATGATAATATAGTGTTCCTTTTGCCACTCCTACTGTTGCTGTTATTTCTTCTATACTTGTTGCGTCATATCCTTTTTCTGCAAATAGTTTCATTGATGTTTCAAATATTTTTCTTTTTGTTTTATTCATATTTGTTCATCCCTTTCGCTTTGCTTATTATCTTTAATGTTTTTGAGATATTTTCTTTAAATTCTCAAATTTTTCGTCGTTTCTTTTTGCTACTTATTATATATTTATTATTGCATTATTGCAATATTTTTTTTAAATTTGAATACTTGGTCATAAATATATTATCATTTTTTCTTCTACAAACCTTTACAAATTTCAACAACTAATATAAAATAGCAATAGTAAATAATACGAAAAAAAATTGGACACAATAAAAGAAAAAAATTTTGGAGGAAAACAAATGAAAAGCAAAAATGAATTAAATTTTAGAGACCTAAAAATGACCTGTGATACTAACATATTCAATTTTGAAACAACACAAGAGCTAGAAGACATCACAACAGGAATAGGTCAAGAACGTGGTATTAAAGCACTCGAATTTGGTCTACAAGTAGATGTAAAAGGCTATAACCTTTATATTGAAGGACCAAGTGGTGTAGGAAAAACAATGTACACAAAAAACTATCTAAATAAAATATCAAAAAAGCAAAAAACACCTAATGACTGGTGCTACATTTACAATTTTGACAATCCAAATGAACCAATAGCAGTTTCTTTGCCAGCAGGTCAAGGTAAAGAATTTAAAAATGCAATGGACGGATTTATTTTAGAAGTAAAAAAAGACATTAAAAAAACATTCAATGCTGATGATTTTGAAAAAGAAAAAGCTTTATTAAAACAAGAATTTGAAGAAAAACGTTCAAATATATTAGACAAATTAAATGAAGATGCATCAAAACATAATTTTCAAGTAAAATCATCTCAAAATGGAATTTATATGATGCCTATTGTAAATGGAAAAGCTATTGACGAAGAAGAATTTGATAAATTAGATAATTCAATAAAACAAATATATGAAGAAAAGTCAACAATTGTTCAAGCACAAATTATGGATGCAATCGAACAAATAAAAATAATAGAAAAACAATCAGATAAAAAAATATCAGAATGGCAATCAAATATCGCCTTACTTACAATTAATGTTCACATTAATTATTTAAAATCTCAATTTAAGAGAAATAAAAAAATAACAAAATTCTTGAATGATGTTAAACAAGATGTTTTAAAAAATGTTTCATATTTTGTTGACGAAGACAAAGAAAAAGAAAAACAACAACAAATGAATCCTACTCAAAGAAAACAAGATCCCTCTTTAAATTACAGAGTCAACTTATTTGTTGATAATTCAAATATAGAAGGTGCTCCTGTTATAATGGATTCAAACTACTCTTATCATAACATCTTCGGATCTCTTGAATATGAAAACTATTATGGTTCATTAAAAACAGATCACACAATGTTAAAACCTGGTCTATTACAGCAAGCAAATGGTGGATATATTATTTTCCAAGCAAAAGATTTATTACAAAATAATTTTTGCTATGAAACATTAAAAAAAGCTTTAAGAGTTAAAGAAATAAGTATTGAAAATACAACAGATCAACGTGCATCTATGGTTATGGTTTCTTTAAAACCTGAACCAATTCCTTTGGATTTAAAAGTGATTTTAATAGGAAATGCTAGTATTTATCAAACACTTTTAGCTATGGATTCAGATTTCAGAAAATTATTTAAAATAAAAGTTGAATTTGAAGATGATGCACCATTTAATAATGAAAATGCAAATAAATTAGCCCAAATAATTCATGGTTTCTGTGAAGTAGAACAACTTCCACATTTAGATAAAGGTGCTATGGCAAGATTAATTGAATATGCTTCAAAACTTGCTGGAAGTCATAAAAAATTATCTACAAGGTTTGATGATTTAATTAAAGTTGCTGGTGAAGCTGCAACTTGGGCTAAGATGTCAAGGTCAAAAGTTGTAACCCGTGAATTTGTGGATAAAGCTTTATCTGAAAGAGTTGAAAGAGTAAAGAAATTTGACACAAAATATATGGATATGATTAAAGATCATTCTTTATTAATTGATACAACTGGTTTTGAAGTTGGAACAATAAATGGTTTAACAATTTTAACAATTGGAGATTACTCTTTTGGTAAACCTGCTAAAATAACTGTTAACACATATACAGGTAGAAACGGAATTGTAAATATCGAAAGAGAAGTTGAACTTTCTGGTTCTACTCACTCAAAAGGTGTTCTAATTTTATCTGGATATTTAGGTGAAATGTTTGCACAAGACATTCCTTTGTGCTTAACTGCAAGTATTTGTTTTGAACAATTATATAATGGTGTTGATGGTGATAGTGCTTCTAGTACAGAACTTTATGGTTTACTTTCTAGTCTTTCTGGAATACCTATAAATCAAGCCATCGCGGTAACTGGGTCAGTTAACCAAAAAGGTCAAATCCAACCAATTGGTGGTGTTAACGAAAAAATTGAAGGTTATTTCCAAATCTGCAAAATGCGTGGTTTAAATGGTGAACATGGTGTTATGATTCCTGTTCAAAATGTTGATAATTTACAACTTTCTGATGAAATTGTTTCTGCTGTTAAAAATGGCTTGTTCCATATTTATGCAGTTTCAACAATTGAGGAAGGTATTGAAGTTTTGACTGGCGTTCCTGCTGGTAAGAAGGATAAAGATGGCCACTTTCCTGCTGGTACTGTTAATTATCTTGTTTATGAAAAACTTAAAAAATATGCAAAAATTGATGAAAATAAATAATATAAAAAGTGACCTCATATAAAAGGTCACTTTTACTTCACAATTTCCTGCATTGCCTCATAAATTACAATATTTAGTAATTCTGCTCCGTTTTCTGTTAGTTTTAAAGTCATAAAAAATCAAATTTTAAAAAATATTTATCAAACTCAATATGGTCTTATTTTTTATATGTTCCAATACATACACACTAATATCAAGTTGAGCCATAGAATCTCCATATTCTTCTTTATCTAAATACCCATTAAGTCCAGCTAAATTAGTCTCTATTTTTTCCAACTCATCATGTTCAATATAAATAGCAAGTTTTTTATGTCTTTTATTCCAATCATTCCTAATATTTTTAATTTGTTCTTTTAACTTATCTGCATCTATTTCTTCCTCATTTTCCTTCTCCATCTCTTCTCTAATTTCAGATAAACTTTGTGTTGTAGTTTCAATAGATTTATCTGTATATTTTGTAGTAAAAATATCTCCTACAATTATTACTACAACAATAATTACAGAAATAACTAATTCCTTCGTCATAATATTCATCTCCAATTACTTCTTTATCATTAAATTTTATGAACTCTTTTTTCTTTTTTCTGACAAAAAATTTGGCCTTTGCCATCATAAGTAACAACCAATGCTTCTTCTGGTTTCATATCAAATTTTTCAACCTGTTTTTTTAGCCAATTATAATTTTTTCCAATTAGTTGCAAGTTTTGATTCATAATTTTTCCATCAACAACTAAATCGTATGGAATCCCTTCATATTCAGGTACTATATTAAAATCTTCTGGAATTGTATTTCTCTTTTCAGGTTTTTGAATTACTGTAACTTGTCCACTTGTTTCCAAAATTGCATATTCAACATCACCTAAATTCACAATATTATTTCCTCTTAGTCTCTCTTCCAATTCATTAACTGTAAATCTTTCTTTTTTCAAAGCCTTCTCGTCAATTTTCCCCCTATATATTAAAATTGTAGGCTTTCCGCAAATAATTTCTCTTGCTTTTATACTTTTTAAATTTAAAACTGAAATACATAAATGCATAACTAACAGTCCTAAAATAGGAATTAATCCATTAAAAATTGGTACACCTGTATCACTCATTGGAATTGTTGCTAAATCTGCTATCATTATAGAAATGGCTAATTCAAATGGCTGTAACTGCCCTATTTCTCTTTTTCCCATTAGTCTCATTACAATTAGTACAAATATGTATAATATTATTGCTCTAAAAAAAGTAATTAACATTTTTTCACCTCAGACACTTTTTTAATTCAAAATATGATTTTTATTTTATTTTTTACAATATTTAACTTTTTTATACTTACATTTTTGAATATTATTTAAAATTTCGTGAATAATAAAATTAGAGCCTTGAAATAGCAAATTTAATTTGCATAAGTTTTTAAAAATTTAAGGAGGTTTTCTATATGTCAAATTCACAAACAAGAAGTGAAAATGGTACTTCCACAGTATGGCAAATAGTTGGTAGATTAATTGCTGCTGCTGTTGTTCTAGGTATTACTGCATTTTTTACACCTGGTTTTTCAATTAATAATATTTGGACTTTAATTATAGCTGCTGTTGTTTTAACAGTAATAGATTACTTAGTTACAAAATTTACAGGTTTACATGCAAGCCCATTTGGTAAAGGCTTCGTAGGTTTTGCATTGGCCGCTATTACCTTATATGTTACTCAATTCTTTGTAGCTGGTTACTCTATTTCATGGATTGCTGCTATAATTGGTGCTTTGATTTATGGTGTTATTGATTATTTCTTACCAGGAAATCAAACTATGTAGCAATGTTTAAAAGTGACCAATATATTTGGTCACTTTTTATGTATGAATTCATAAGTATCAACATTAAAATAAAACTTATCATAATTTATTTTTCTACAAATAAAATTTTAACAATATTTTCATATCTTTCTCTTAAATCTTCTCTTGTTTTATCACTCAATTTATTAAAATCACGTTCAAGTTTTTTTCTAACAAACTCAGTTCCATCTTCTAATGTCATATTTTTTTCATCTCCACCAAAAGCCAAATGAAATAATGAAGGAATAGCATCAAAATGAGCCATAACATCAGCATCCGCCACGCATTGTTCTTCTATTGTATTTCTTGGCAAATCTTTACTTCCTCTATGTCTTAATACACATTCTTTCACTCTTTGTTTCCTATCCTCTGGATAATTTAATTTTGACAATAATTCTTCTGCAATCTCAACCCCGTATACATTATGTTCTTCCTTTGGACCAAACTCTGATGGCATTGCTATATCATGTAATAATGCACCTAATTCCACAATTTCTACATCAGCATTATATTTATTTGCCAACTGAATAGCATTTTTTACAACATATTTTATATGATCATTCCAATAATCAAAACCGTATTTTAACTTATAATTATTGCATCTTTCTATTAATTCTGCCTTTATGCTTTCAACAATTTGATTCACTTTTTACCTCCTGCATTATCAAAAAATTGACAATTATATTGACATTTAATTTCTTTCCCAATATTTTTCATACAATTCCTTAGCAGTTTTAGGACTATCAACACCTTCTTTATTTTTAACAGGAGCAAAATCATCCTCTCTCTTACCTCTAAGAATTGCAATCTCATCAAACAATTCAAAACAATCAAAAATGAAAGCTTCAAATTTATAAGAATTTGGTTCAGTAGGTACAACTTCTTTACCATTTTCATCGATATAAGAATTTTTCTTAAAAGCACTATGATAAATCAATGGTTCTTTGCTTATTTTTTCAACGGCATCAATTGTAAATAAATTACACATAATATGTGATTCACCGAATCTTAATTCACCATTATTATCCACTTCTTCCGCCATTTTCTCTGGCAATTCTGAGTATTCAATAACTTTTGGATGCCCATTCATCTTGCAAAATACACCAACTCTTTCATGTGGATTAGCTTTAACAACAGATTTTGAAGCAATTTGTACATTTTTATCAATAGCCATTCCAAGCAATGTAACATCAGCCATTTTTAAAAGTGCATTATCAACACTTCCTATAAACACCCATTTAATGCCTCTTTCCTTCATATCAGAAAGCATTCCTGATTTTCTTAATGATGAAAATACTCCACCATTTCCATCAGATGCTTCTTTTACTTTCATATCTTTTCCAATAAGGATTTTACCATTTGTATCTACTAATGGTAATTCACCTTGTTCAAATAACATGACATTATTTTTATCATATCCAAAGTAATTATTTTTTTCTAAGAAATCCTGTGTTTGCTCATTATTTTCTTTACTTGTCATTATGTACCAAGGAATAATTGTGTTATATTTTTTATTTGCCTCTTTTAAATTTTCAGCTAAAATTTCAAATAAGTATTTTCCTTTACCATAGACATCTAATTTAAATGTTCCTTTTGGTCCTGTATGTCCAAGTCTAGTTCCTTGCCCCCCAGCCATTGTAACAACTGCATAATGTCCACTAACAATAACTTTTTCGCCTAAATTATCAAATATATCTTTTTCATTTTTTGTTAATTTTTCTTTATCTAAATATGATATTGATTCTATTTCATTTTCTTTTAAATCTATTTCTTTTTTAGTATTTTCATACAATTCTGAAATTTGATGAAAATCTATATTTTTTAATTGTTCTAATAATTCTTCTTTTTGTTTTCCTTCTAATTTGTTTAATAATTCTATTATATGTTCTTGATTATATTCTTTTAATAATTGTAGTATTTCCTCGTTTTTATCCATTTGCTTTCTCCTTTTCTTAATTATCAATAATAATTAAGATTTCATTTTTGTAGTATATTTTATTCTATATTAATTTTTTTGTTCATATTCGTGTAATACAAATTACTTTTTGCCATTTTATCACAATGCAGTCATTTTTGCAAACTTTTTTCTAAAACTTGTCATATCCTTTGAAAATTCACAATATACATTAATTAAAGTTATGTGGTACAAACATTTAAATTGAATTAACATTGTAAATTTTAAAGGGAGGTATATAGATGGAAAGTTCAAATTTATATCAGGACATAGCAAAAAGAACTGATGGTGACATTTATGTTGGAGTTGTAGGTCCTGTTCGTACTGGTAAATCTACATTTATTAAAAATTTTATGGATTTACTTGTAATTCCAAATATTGATAATGAATACAAAAAAGAAAGAGCAAAAGATGAATTGCCTCAAAGTGCTGGTGGCAGAACTATAATGACAACTGAACCTAAATTTGTTCCAAATGAGGCTATTGAAATCACATTAGATGATAACTTAAAATTTAAAACTCGTTTAGTTGACTGTGTTGGCTATTTGGTCGATAATGCTATTGGATATTTAGAAGATGATATGCCAAGAATGGTTAAAACACCTTGGTCTGATGAAGAAATTCCATTTGAAACAGCTGCTGAAATAGGTACTAAAAAAGTAATTGAAGAACATTCAACAATCGGCATTTTAGTTACAACTGATGGAACTGTTACAGATATACCAAGAGAAGATTATATAAAAGCAGAAGAGCGTGTAGTTTCTGAATTAAAAGCTTTAAATAAACCATTTATAATTTTATTAAACTCAGAAACACCATCATCAGACTACACACAAGAATTAGCTCAAAAATTAACTGATAAATATAACACAAGTGTAATGCCTATAAACTGTGCAAATTTAACTATAAATGACATAAACACAATGTTTTCTAAAATTTTATATGAATTTCCAGCACAAAAAATTGCAATTAAGTTACCACGTTGGGTTGATGGATTAAGCTTCAATCATCCAATAAAAGTTGAGTTATTTAATGAAATTAAAGATGCATTCTCAAATGCAAATGTTTTAAAAGATATTTCAAGTTGTACACAAAAAATAGGTCAAACTGAAATGGTTTCTAGAAGTACTATTACAAACATTGAACTTGGTTCTGGTAATGTTAAGATTCAAATTGATGTAAAAGAAGATTTATTTTATAAAGTTTTATCAGAAATTACAGGTGTCAATGTTGAAAATGAAGGAGACTTATTTGGAATTATTACAGACTTATCTTCTGCTAAGAAAAAATATGATAAAATTGCATATGCACTAGAAGAAGTAAATGCAAAAGGCTATGGTATTGTTACACCTTCAATTGACGATTTAGTTTTAGCAGAACCAGAAATGGTTAAACAAGGTTCTCGCTTTGGTGTAAAGCTAAAAGCTACAGCTCCAAGCATTCACATGATAAAGACAAATGTAACTACCGAAGTTTCACCAATTGTTGGCTCTGAAAAACAATCTGAAGAACTTGTCAATTATTTACTTTCTGGTTTTGAAAATGACCCTAAACAAATTTGGGAATCAAATATCTTTGGAAAAAGTTTACACGAACTTGTTAATGAAGGCTTACAAACTAAACTTTCTAAGATGCCAGAAGATGCTCAAATGAAACTCCAAGAAACTTTGGAACGTATTGTTAATGAAGGTTCTGGTGGATTAATTTGCATTATCCTATAAAAAAACTGAATTTGGGGACGGAGGAAAAAAACAGGTTTGAAAATAAACATTAATGTATATAAGTTTTAATTCAAACCTGTTTTTTTCCTCCGTCCCCAAATTCAGTTTTTTATTTATCTTCTTTCAAATTTTTTCTTCTCAACTGTCCACATGCAGCATCAATATCAGAACCAAGCTCTCTTCTAATAGTAGCCACAATTCCATGGTCATTTAGATAATCTCTAAATTTCATAATATTCTCATTAGAAGACTTAGAATATGCACCGTTTTCAATCTTATTAATAGGAATCAAATTAACATGACACAACATCCCATGCAATAATTTAACCAACTCCTTTGCGTCTTCAAGATTATCATTATTATCCTTAGCTAAGGCATACTCAAAAGAAATCCTTCTATTAGTTTTAGCAATATAATCCTTGCATGCCTGCATCAATTCCTCAATCGGAAAAGCATTATTTACAGGCATCATACTACTTCTTTTTTCATTATTTGTAGCATGCAAAGAAATAGATAAAGTACATTGAATATTCTCATCAGCTAATCTATATATTCCAGGAACTAATCCACTTGTAGAAACACTTATATGTCTTGCCCCAATATTTAATCCTTTTGGATTATTTATAATTCTAATTGCATTTACAACATTAGTATAATTGTTTAAAGGTTCACCAATTCCCATAAAAACAACGTTTGAAATTCTAACACCTGTATCTTGTTCAACAGCCAAAATCTGTTCAACAATTTCACCTGATGTCAAACTTCTTATAAAATTAATTCCTGTTGATGCACAAAATTTACACCCCATTTTACATCCAATTTGTGAAGATACACAAATACTGTATCCGTGATGATAACTCATTAATACAGTTTCTATTGCATTACCATCTAAAACATCAAATAAATACTTTATTGTTCCATCTTTTGACTCTTGTTTTCTTAAAATTTTATAATTACAAATTGTATAGTTTTCTTTTAATTTTTCTCTTAATGCCAATGATAAATTTGTCATTTCATCGAATTCTTTTACTTTTTCTTGATACAACCATTTAAAAATTTGCTCTGCTCTAAATGGCTTTTCTCCTATTTCTATTAATTCTTTTTTTAAATCATCTAAATCAAAGTCTTTAATATTTTTCATTTTATATCCCTTCTTTTATACAAATTCCTCCCAAACCAAATTAGCCAAATCTAGTCCTTTTCTAGTTAATCTAATATCATCTAGGTCCACTTCTAATAAGTCTTCTTCAACTAGTTTTTGTAATTCATTTCTAAACAAATAGATTGGATTTTCTCCAAATTTTTCTTCAAATTTAGAAATACTAATACCATCAATTTTTCTCAAACCTAGCATCATAAATTCTTTTTCCATATCAATTTTATTTTGAGTTTCTTCAATGTTTTTTATAGTTTCAAATCCGTTTTTGTTGTCAAAATCAACTTCAAAGTCATTTTTCATGTAGTTCTCAACATTTTTCTCATTATCTACATTCAAATATTCTTCTAAATTAGCCATATTCGCATATCTAATTCCATTCACATATGAATGTGCGGCAACTCCAAAACCAACATATTGTTTTTGTTCCCAACAATTCATATTATGTTTTGATTCATATCCTGTTTTTGCAAAATTTGATATTTCATAATGTTTATATCCATTTAGTTCTAAGAAATTTTTCATATAATGATATTGTCTCCTTTCTTCTTCATCATTTGGTAATTTCATTTCACCACAATTTATTTTTTGTTCTATTTTAGTTCCTTCTTCTACTATTAGAGAATAAACTGATATATGTTTTGGTGATGGTTCTAAATTAACAACATTTTCTAAGCTATCTTTCAAAATTTCAATATCCTGTTCTGGAAGTCCTATCATTAAATCAACATTAATATTTTCAAATCCAACTTCATTTGCCCATTTATATGTGTCTAAAAATTGATTATAATTATGAATTCTTCCTATTTCTTTTAAAATACTATCATTTGTGCTTTGAAGTCCTATACTTAGTCTATTTATCCCACAATTTCTATACATTTGTAGATTATTTTTTGTTGTAGTTCCTGGATTCACTTCAATTGTGATTTCAATTTTTTCATTTACTATTCCTATGATTTCATATATTTTATCTAAAATTCTTTTTATAAGTTCTGGTTTTATTGCAGATGGTGTTCCTCCACCAATATAAATTGTACTTATAAAATTATTTTTCAACAATTGTCTATTTTCTTCAATTTCTTCTAATAATTTTTCAACATATTTTTCTTGCATTTCAAAACAATTTGAGTATGATATAAAATCACAATAGTCACATTTTTTTATGCAAAATGGTATATGTATATATATTCCAAGTTCCATTTTTAACTTCCTTTATAATTTATTTATATATCTTCTGCAATTTTTATAATTCTTTTTAATCTATAATTTACTCCTGATTTTCCAAGTGGTTCTTTTAGTCTCTGCCCTAATTCAATCAAAGACATATCTGGATATTCTAATCTAAGCAAAGCAATTTCTTTCAAATTATCATCTAAATTATTAAATTTATTTGATTGTTGCAACTTTCTAATAGCATCAATTTGTTCAACAGATGCATTTAAAGTTTTATTCAAATTAGCAGTTTGACAATTTACAATTCTATTTACTTTACCACTCATTTCTTTTTGAACACGTATATCTTCAAATTTTAAAACAGTACTATTTGCACCAAATAACGCAATAATTGATGATATTTCTTCTCCATCTTTTAAATAAATTGATTTCTTATTCTCTAATTTTTTGCAATTTATATTACATTTTCTTAATATTTCATATAAAAATTCCATATTATCTTTTGTTGATAAATTTATTTCCAAATGATATGTTCTATTAGGATTATTTATTGAGCCCGCTCCTAAAAAAGCACCTCTTACAACCGCTTTTCTATAATTTTCATTTTCAAAATTTGCACTTTGAGTACCTAAATTATAATCTTTTATATTCAATTGATTATCTATAACTTCAACATCATCTATAAGATTTTTTATTTTAAAAGTAATAATAAATGACTTTCCATCAAATTCAATATCATTATCAATATTCAAATTTCTTAATAATTTAGAAAAACGATTTATATTATATTCACTTCCAGTTGCATATCTAACACTATTTTTTACAACTGTTGCATTTTTAGAAATTAAATATCCTATCAACTCATATTTCACTTCATCTTTTTTATTTAAATTACTTATTTTGCTAAGTTCTTCTTTTAAATCTGATGAAAAAGACATCTTATTACCCCCTCATTCTTGTAATTATAATTCTATCATTATCAAACAAATCTTTTTTTGAATAAGTCCCCTCAAATTTTTCTGCATTTTCAATGAGTTCAATAACATCAAATTTTTGGTCAAATCCAATTTCCAAACATAAATAACCATTGCATTTCAAATATTGATATGATTCATTTATGATTTTCTTATAAAAGTCTAATCCATCTTCTCCTCCATCTAATGCTATATAAGGTTCATTTTTCACTTGAATATCTAATTCTTTTATAACATTAGTTTTTATATACGGTGGATTAGATACAATTATATCAAACTTCTCTTCATTTAGGTTTGTAAACATATCTGAACTTATAAATGTTATTTGATTTTCTACATTATTGCTAACCGCATTCTTTTTAGCAATTTTCAAAGCATCATTACTTATATCAATTGCGGTAATTTCAGTCTGTGGCAAATATTTTGCAAGAGATACTGCAATTGCACCACTTCCTGTACATAAATCCAATATTTTTTTTGCATTGATTCTTTTAGCAATTTTTATAACCTCTTCAACTAAAATTTCAGTATCTTGCCTTGGTATCAAAACATTTTTATCAACAAAAAAATTTAATTTCATAAATTCTTTTTGATGTGTTATATGTTCTATCGGAATACCTTTTTTTAATATTTTTATTCCTTCAAAATATTGTTTTTCTTTATTTTTTTCTAGATTTTCCATATCATTTACAATTACATACTGTCTCGTTTCATTTAATACATATTGCATTAATAGTCTTGATTTTAATTTTGGTTCTTCTATATTATCATTTTTTAATTCTATCATTCCTCTTTTTATTGCATCTGATATTGTCATATAATCACCTTCTTACATATAGTATTTTACCATCATATTGATACTTTTGCAAATTTCTATAAAGTTTTTATATTATTTAAAATTCGAAAGATTTTCATATAATATAAAAAATGAGAATATCTAACAATTTTAACTGCATAGATTTCTCATTTTATATATTATCTTTCTGAATCCCCCGGATCAACTGGTCCTGTTGGAGCTGTTGGAGCTACCGAAGTTTTTTGAGCTGTTTTAGATGTTTGAACTTTGTCTTCTTCTTCCTTAGTAATTTCTTCTGAAACTTTTTTTACAACATCTGAAATAACTCTTTTTGGTCCTTTTGTAATAACATCTCTATCTATTTGATAAGTTTTTACTCCTTCACTTTTTTTTGCATAACTATTATATTCTTGTATATCAACAGCATTATATTCCAATATTTCTTTTACTATATGATCATATACTCTTTCTGAAATATAAGCCCCTCTATCTGTTACAATATTTTTAGCAGAATACAAAACATCTGGATTTGTATAATCTCTCATATTACTTCTTGATAAAAATTTATATAAATCTTGAATAGATTTTGAATCTTTATAATAATTTTCTTTTACAGGCTTATTTAATTTTTCATCATTCAAAGTTGCTTCTTTTAAATCTAAATATTGTAATATTTCTTTATCATTTGGATCATATGCTTTACACAATTCTTTTACATCTTCAAGATTTAAATTTTTGGCTTTATACATAAAAGCTGCATTCCAATCTCTTCTAACTTTTACAAGTTCAAATAAATTTAGATATTCATTTATTCTATCTAATAATTGTAAATATTTACCTATTTTTTCTTGATTTGTATTTTCTAAACTTTGTTCTCTTTGAATTGCATTATAACATCTATCTCTTTGTGCCTCTAATACAACTTTAACATTTATAGCAAATCCTTTTTCATTTAATTGAATATACTCATTTGTTAATTTTGCCAAATCACTGTTATTATCACTTTTTTCTAGTTTTTCTATTAAAAAGCTTCCAACTAAGTCTCTTTTTATTTCTGGTTTTTTGTCAGCTTCTGTTATAAAATGTGTTATTTTTTCACCTTTTGTAAAGCTTTCTTTTATAACTTTGCTTGTTCTGTCTAACTGATTTAATATTTTTTCTCTTCTTTCAAGCCACTTTCTTTCTTGCGTTTTTTCTTTTAAATATTTTGATAGTTCTTCACCTTGTTCTTTTTTCATTTTTTCAATATCTTCTTCTGCAAAAAACATTTTCAATTTTCCTTCTCCATTATCTGCTACTGTCCTTTGAAATGTTTTTTCTTTGCTGTCTTTATATGATATTAAATTTTTTCCTTCTACTGTGAATTCAAATGGTACGCTTTCTTTTGCAAAATATTGATATAATTTGTCTACACTTTCAAATCCTTCTTTTCCTTCAAAGTTTTCACGAAATTGTTTTTCAAGAAATTGAATAATTACTCTAGACTTTTCTGTACGTCCTGCAAATTGATTTGATGTTGCCATTACTACATTTTGTTCTTTACCATTTAATTCATACTTTAATATTAATGCAACTATCCTTTTGGCTTTTTCTGTTTTTTTATTATCATCTAATTTTAATTCTCTTAAAATTAAAGTTGGTTTTTCGTGATTATTACTATCGAATATTTTTGTAGAATATAAAATACTATCAGTTTCTTTTGCTTTTTTATTTAATTTTTCATCTGTTTTTATCTTATTCATTTTTATCCCTCTCTTTATAAATATCCTTATTATTATATATCATATTTAAATATTTTTTACAATGGTTTTTGAAAATAAAATCTAGTACTTGCACTTTTAAACCCTAAAGCACATATAATTTTATATATAAGATTTGGAGGTACATTTATGTTAGAAGCACTATGTAGTATCGGCATTTTCGGTTTTTTACAATTTTTAAAATCTGCTGTATTTGTAGTTGGTTATATATCTGGAAGCACATTATTTCCAGAACCACTAACAAGTGAAGAAGAAAAAATATATTTAGAACAAATGAAAAATGGCGACGAAGAAGCTCGAAACATCCTCATTGAAAGGAATTTAAGATTGGTTGCACATGTCGTAAAAAAATATTCAAATACAAAAGTAGATCAAGATGATTTAATTTCAATAGGTACAATTGGTTTAATTAAAGGAATAAAAAGTTTTAATGTTGACAAAGGCTCTAAACTTAGTACATATGTTTCAAGATGTATTGATAATGAAATTTTAATGCATTTAAGAGCCACAAAAAAGTTAAATGCAGAAGTCTATCTAAATGAACCTATTGGAAAGGATAAAGATGATAATGTAGTTACTTTGCAAGAAGTTTTAGAAAATGATGATAAAAATATTGAAGATGAAGTTGATTTAAAAATGAAAGTCAAAAAACTTTATAAAAAAATAGGTGAAGTTCTTAAAGATCGTGAAAAAACTATTATAGAATTACGTTTTGGTCTTGATGGTCATAAACCAAAAACACAACATGAGATTGCTGAAATGATGGGAATTTCTCGTTCTTATGTTTCTAGAATCGAAACTAAGGCTATTGGAAAATTAAATAAAGAGTTTAAAGAATAGTAGCTATAATATGCACAATAATTAAAAAATATTTTAACATAAAAAAAATTTTTTATCAAATTATAAAAATCAAAATAAAGTGAGAATAAATTATTAAAAATGAGATAAAATAATATAAACAATATATAATCAATTTTATATAAAACTTTTATATTTGAAACATTAATTTTTATATGTTAAACTATAAATAATCTAATTACTAAGTTATTAATTTACCCTGCATAGTGCGTGTAGACAGAATTTTTAGAACCTACAAGTTTGTAAGAGGAGCCCATTCTCAAAATATGGCGTGCATGCTTGCATTTATGTAAGAAGCCCATGAGTATTTTGGTAGGCATCCCACCTGTTTTTAGGAGCAGGTCCTTAAAAATTCAAGACATCTTACGGCTAAGGCGGGGAATTTTTATTTTTTATCATAATTGTAATATTTGATATACGTAAAAATTTTACAATTATTTTGTTTTATACATAAATTATTTCTAGTTAAAAAAAATTCATTGCATACATTTTGCATACATTCTCAAAAAATCGCAATAAAAAAAAGCCCTAAAATGGGCTAATTTATTGGTAGCGAAGGTGGGATTCGAACCTACGACCTGCCGGGTATGAACCGGATGCTCTAGCCAACTGAGCTACTTCGCCATCTGCATTGCGATATTTATTATACATTGAGTTTTTCATTTTGTCAAGAAAAAAACGCAAGAATTTTTAATTTCTTGCATTTTATTCACTACGTTCTTCTTCACCTATCATTTTTTCTTCATTTCCTAAATTAATTGATTTACTATTAGTCTCAATTTTTTCTGGTGATAATTCTGTTTTAATAATTTTTTTCTTACCTACTTTATCATCATGTTTTTGTACATCTTTTTCTAATTTTGATATATAATCTGTTCCACCATCTTCTCTTTCTTCTTTATATATCAATTGTAATCTCTCATTTATATAATCTTCACCTATATCTAATTTTCTTCCAAAAAATATTTCTTTAATAGTTTCTATCATTTCTCTTATTCCACTTTTTTGGCTAACATTTATTTCACTATCCATATTATTTTTTTAAAACTAATGTTTTAAATATTCACCTCTTTTTCTATATAAAATAAAAACTATTTACAGTATAACATATTTTAACATAGAAATCAACAGTTTTAGTAAAATTTTATGTTTACTGTTTTTAAAAATTTATAATTACATTTTTATATATTATAATTCAGCACTTTTAATAATATCCTTGATTTTCTCAACAACCTCATCTATTGTTAAATTAGAAGAATCAACAACAATAGCATCATCAGCCCTTTTCAAAGCTCCAAATTTTTTATGCATATCATTATAATCTCTCATTTTAACATTTTCTAATACTTCCTCGTAAGTAGTATCAATACCATTTTGTTTATTTTCTTCAAACCTTCTCTTAGCTCTAACTTCTTCACTAGCATCTAAATAAATTTTAACATCAGCATTTGGAAAAACAACTGTGCAAATATCTCTTCCCTCTACAATAACGTTTTTCCCAATTGCAAGACTTCTCTGTACTTCGACCATTTTTTCTCTTACAGGAATTATAGAAGAAATTTGTGAAACAATTGAAGTAACCTCTTTTGTTCTAATATCTCTACTAACATCTTCACCATTCAATAAAACAATGTCTTTATCCCCTGTATTGTCAATTTTAATATCTATGTCATTTGCTATTTTTATTATTTTTTCTTCATCTTTTAAATCCACATTTTCCTTTAATGTTTGCAATGCAACACATCTATATGTTGCTCCTGTATCTAAATTTAAGAAACCTAATTCTTTTTCAATTCTTTTTGTTACAGTTCCCTTTCCGCTTCCTGCTGGTCCATCAACTGCTACTATCATTTTATACAACCTCCATTATTTTTATTTATTATATCAAAACATATATTTTTGTCAATTATTTTTCTATTTATTTTGAAATCATATTTAATAAACTGTAATTCAAAATATTTTTTATACATACACCACCAAAATCTAAAAACTGTTTTTTTCCTCCGTCCCTAAAAACAGTAGCAAAAAATAAAAAAATTAATACAATACTAAGAGGTGATTAAATTGGCATATTCAGAAAGAGAACTATTAGCAAGAATGATACAATGTGAAGCCGGCGGTGAAGGAGATAATGGAATGAAAGCAGTAGCATCAGTAATAATGAATAGAGTAAATGTGCCAGTTGGTGAATATTCAAGAGTATCCCAAAATGGAAACATACGAAATATATTATTTCAAGAAGGTCAATTTGACTGTGCACGAGAAACAATAAGAAATCAATATAATCCTCAAAACATATATAATATGAACCCAACAGAAGAACATTTTTACATTGCTGATTGGGCACTTTCTGGAAATCGTCTTCAAGAAGCAGGTGAGTGTTTATGGTATTTGAATCCATTTAAGCCAACATGTGATACTACATTCCCAAAAAATGGCTCTGGAACTTTCCATACAAGAATAACTAACCATTGTTTTTACAGACCCACCACTTCTTATTCTAATACTTAAACTTGATTAGTAAAAATTTTTTAATATGAAAGGATAAAATTTTATGAATGAAAATTTAAATGAAAAAAGAAATGTTGTTACAAACAACCAATCCCCTGAAATCTTAACTAATAACATATATACTCCTGCATTTCTAAGAGAACAACTTGGGAAATTAGTAAGAGTTGAATTTTTAATTGGTACAAATAACTTAACAGACAGAACAGGTATATTAGAAGATGTTGGAGTAAGTTATATTTTATTAAGGTCAATTGAAAGTGGAAATTTACTTTACTGTGATATTTATTCTATTAAGTTTGTATCTATCGCAGAATATCCATACAGACCTGGCATGTACAATTATTAAAAACTGCTTGAATTTTGATGTATAATGATGTATAATTCTACCATAATAAAAATGGAGGTACAAAATGGAAAAACTAGTTATAAAAGAATTATACAAAAACACAGAAAACTATATTAATAAAGAAATAACATTAGAAGGATGGGTTAGAACAGTAAGAGATTCAAAAACATTTGGATTTATCGAAATTAATGATGGAACATTTTTCAAAAATGTTCAAATCGTTTTCACTGATAAATTATCAAACTTCAACGAAATCTGCAAACTTACAATAAGTTCTTCAATAAAAGTTACAGGAACACTTGTAAAAACAGAAAATGCAAAACAACCTTTTGAAATCCAAGCTACAAGCATTGAAATAGAAAGCTTATCAGATAGCACATATCCACTTCAAAAGAAAAAACACTCATTTGAATATTTAAGAACAATTGCACATCTTCGTCCAAGAACAAATACTTTTAATGCAGTATTTAGAGTTAGAAGTAGCTTAGCTTATGCAATACACAAATTCTTCCAAGAAAGAGGTTTCGTGTATGTTAATACACCTTTATTAACAGGAAGTGACGCAGAAGGTGCAGGAGAAATGTTCAATGTTAACTCTTTTGATTTAACAAATATACCTAAAACAGATGATGGAAAAATTGATTTTTCAAAAGATTTCTTTGGAAAACCTACTCATTTAACAGTTAGCGGTCAATTAAATGGCGAAACTTTTGCAGAAGCTTTTAGAAATATTTACACTTTTGGTCCTACTTTTAGAGCTGAAAATTCTAATACTGTAAAACATGCTGCTGAGTTTTGGATGGTTGAACCTGAAATATGTTTTGCAGATTTAAATGATTATATGGATTTGGCTGAGGAAATGATTAAATATATTTTCCAATATGTTTTAGATAATTGTCCAGAAGAGATGGAATTCTTTAATAATTTTATTGATAAAGGTTTATTGGAAAGATTAAATCATGTTATCAATTCTGATTTTGTTAGAATTTCTTATACTGATGCAGTTGCTGAACTTGAAAAACATAATGATGAATTTGAGTATAAAGTTAGCTGGGGTATTGATTTACAAACAGAACATGAAAGATATTTGTGTGAGCAAATATTTAAAAAACCTGTTTTTGTTACAGATTATCCAATGGATATAAAAGCTTTCTATATGAAACAAAATCCTGATGGAAAAACTGTTGCAGCTGCCGACCTTTTAGTTCCTGGTATTGGTGAAATTATTGGTGGTAGCCAAAGAGAAGAAAATTATGATAAATTATTAAATAGAATGAAAGAATTGAATATGCCTGTCGCAAATTATGAATGGTATTTGGATTTAAGAAAATATGGTAGTTGTGTTCATTCTGGTTTTGGTCTAGGTTTTGAGAGAGCTATTATGTATTTAACTGGTATGCAAAATATTCGTGATGTTATTCCTTTCCCTAGAACACCAAAAAATTGTGAATTTTAAAATTTAGGATTGAAGTCTATATCTTCAATCCCTATTTTTTATACTACAAAAAAAGGATTAAAGACATATCTCTAATCCTAATTTTTTATTAAAATTTTTTAATTAATTCATTTATTGAAAATACTTCTTTTTCCCCTGTTTTTGAAGTCTCTAATTCATATTTTCCATCTTCAAACTTCTTACCCATAACAATCATATAAGGAGTACCCAAAGCATAAACATCATTAATTCTATTACCCATATTTAGATTTTCTCTATCATCAATAATAGCATTAACACCACTATCTTGAAGCTTATTATATAATTCAAACGCTTTTTCCTTATTTTCATCACTATATATAATTTGAACTTTATAAGGAGCAATATTCTCTGGTATTGCAAACCCTTTAACCCTATCATTTTTAACAATAATATTGTTTTCAATTGTTGTTGCAATTATTCTTCCAAGACCAATTCCATAACATCCCATATAGTATGGCTTGCTTTGACCATTTTCATCTTGATATGTTAATCCCATTGCCTCTGAATATTTTGTTCCTAATTCAAAATTATTTCCCAATTCAACAGAATTATATTCCTTCATGTCTTCTAGTTTTAAACCTTGTAATCTATCAATAAACGTCTCTTTATCCTCAAAATCTAAAACTTCTTTATTTATACCAACATTTTTTTCTTCGTTATATAAAATAATATCTTCACCCAATTTTGTGATAGCTTGAAATTCTTCTGAAACTCTTCCTCCCATTGTTCCACCATCACTTACAACTGGAATAATATTAATACCAATTCTTTTGAAAATGTTCATATACACATCATGCATTTTTTCAAAGTTTTTATGCATATCCTCTTGTGTTTTATCAAATGAATATGCATCCATCATTACAAATGTACGAGGTCTAAATAAATATCCTCTTGCCCTAATTTCTTTTCTGAATTTTTCTCCAATTTGATAATATGTTGCTGGTAAGTTTTTATATGATAATAGTCTATTTGAACCAAATATTGTAGCACATTCTTCTGCTGTTGGTGCTAAACCATAATCTCCTAAGTTATTGCTCATATTAAACATTATATCAGATTCTTTTGTATATACATCCCATCTTCCTGATTGCTCCCATATTTTTCTTGGTTGTAACTTAGGAAATTCAGCTTGTATACAATCTGCTTTGTCTAATTCATCAATAATTATATTTTCTACTATTCTTTCCATTTTTGTCCATATGTTTCCATATCCAAAAATTCCGCTTTCAAATTGATATAATTCTCCTAGCTTCATTAATATATCTTGTCCAGAATAATTTTTATCTACATCATTGAAGTTTATTTTCTTTGGGTTTAATTTACTTAATTTCATTTTCTTCTATTCCTTCTTTCTCTACACTTTCAACTAAATCATATATTACAATTTGTTGATTTTCATCTAGTTTATATCTTGGAAGCTCTGGTAAATCATTTAATGATGTATAACCAAACATTTTTAAAAATTCATTTGAAGTTACATATGTCATTGGTTTACCTGGTAAATCTGATTTTCCAGCTTCTTGTATCAATCCATATTCTAACAATTTATAAATACATGCATCTGCACTAACTCCTCTTATAGACTCTATTTCAGCCCTTGTTATTTTAGGATTATATGCAATTATTGCTAGTGTTTCTAATGATGCATTTGATAAATTCGGTTTTGATCTTTTGTCTAGTATTGGATATATGTATTCATATATTTCTTTTTTTGTACATAATTGATAGCTATCTTCTACCTTTATAATTTCTATTCCTCTTTTTTCTGCCTTATAATCTTCTTGCATTGAAATTATTATATTTTCTAGGTCCTCTTTGGGCATTTCTAGTGAAATCATTAATTCTTTAATGCTTACTTGTCTTCCTGCTGCAAAAAGTATTGCTTCAATTATGGACTTTATTTTTTCTATTTCCATAATTATATCATTCCTATCTTTTTAATTCACTTCTTTATTATCACATTATTTTGGCTTTATGTCAATATTTGGAATTTATTTTTTTGCTTTTTTGTTGCTAATTTGGGTATTTTATGATAATATTATTTCAAATTAAATCGGAGGTATTTCATATGAGCGAAGAAAAAAAGAAAATTGAAATTGTTAATGGTGATGGTTCTAATTTAGATATCTCAAATGTATATGATCATTTAAATCCTGCAAAACCTAAATCTAGTGATGATAAGCCTAAAAATATTGTGATTCCAGAAGAACATAAGAACACTGATAAAAAATAATTTTTGATATTTTATATATCTAAACCAAAATTTCTAAATTAATTTTGGTTTTATTTTTTGCATTTTTTCAGTATTCATGTTATAATTATAATACCCAATTACAAATTACCTAATAAACACCAAGGAGGTATATAGCATGAACAACATTAATTCAAACCCTAATTTACCAAAAGTAATCGAACTATTAGATAAATTTAATGATTTATGCAATCAGGGTTTAAAAACAGGGATTTATAACTCTGACGAAATCACAAATACAGTTCGGACACTTCACAATATGAAGATAACTGATCAGTTTCATTTATCCGAGCTTACCGAAGAACAACAAGAAACTTTAAGTCATGCACTAACAGTGTATGGTAAAAAATAACACTAAGAATTGGGTAATTTGGGTATTAAGGGAAAGGAGCATATCTCCTTTCCCGCTTTTTTATTATTATGATCAAATTTTATACTATATAAAAAAATTTTCTGTAAATCACTTGCCAAAAGTGGAAATATATGATAAAATAAGCAATGTTATAATGAAAAAAAGACTAAAAGGAGGTGCAAAACACATGCCAAATATCAAATCAGCAAAAAAAAGAGTTAAAGTAATTGAAAAGAAAACTTTAAGAAATAATATGATAAAATCTGCATATAAAACAGCTATTAAAAAATTCGAACAAGCTATTGAAGCTGGAAATATTGAAGAAGCTAAAACATTATTCTCAGAAGCTACAAAAAAAATCGATCAAGCTTGTACAAAAGGTGTTATTGTTAAAAATACAGCAGCTAGAAAAAAATCTAGTTTATCAAAAAAATTAAACGCAGCTATGGCTTAGGCAAAAAATGAAAATTATGCATAGTTTTTGTTTTAAAAAAGAATTTCTATATAATGTAGAAATTCTTTTTTATAACTATAAGATATATTATATTTTTTTACTTGAATCATATAAACTATCTGCACATATATCTATATCTTCTCCCCAAGAAATAGTACCATATTTAATATCAACTTTATTAAAAAAATTAATATCTCTTAATTTTTTAAATATTCCTCTATTCAAATATGGCTTCATATCTTTTATTCTTTTTTCATTGTTATCAAATGTTAATAATAGTTTATAATCTTCTAATGGTTCTACTTTTATAATCTCTTTCATAAAAAAATCTCCTTTTTCTAATTTAGAGGATTTATATTATATAATATTTCACTATTTTTTGCTAATTGCCAATTTGCATTTAATTCCTCCTTTCTATTATAGCATTTTTTTATTTTTTCACCCCTTTTTTAATAATTTTTATTTTGAAAAATTTTTAATGTTTTCAACTTTAAAATACTAATAGCACAAATTTCCATTGATGTTTATCTTCTCAAATGCTATCATTTATATAGGTGATGCATATGTTAAAAAAAATATTTGATAGCTTTAAAAATCTTGATAAAATAACAAAATTAATTATGAGTCAAGGTCTAAAATTTTGCTTTTTTATTTGCATAATTTCTTTTATTATACTTATTACATACAACTTTTCATTTACAATTCCAGTTCTCTTTACTATTGGTTTCATACTATTTAAATTAAGCTTAATTTGGGGAATTGAATTTATTATTTGTGGCTTTGTTGTTGACGGCATAAAAAAACAAATTATATAGAAATAAGGATTGAAGAAACTCCTCAATCCCTATTTTTATTTATTCAATTCTGCCAAAAACATCTCATTCAACATTTTTGGATTAGCCTTACCCTTTGTTTCTTTCATAGCTTGACCAACCAAAAATCCTAATGCTCTATCTTTTCCAGCTTTATAATCCGCAATTGATTGTGGATTTGCTTCTAGAATTCTAGAAACAACCTCTTTAATTGCACCTTCATCAGAAATTTGAATCCATCCTTTTTCTTTTATTATATCTTCTGGGTCTCTTGGATTTTCAAATAATTCTGTTAATACTTTTTTACCAATACTTGAACTAATTGTACCTTTATCAATTAGAATAACTAATTTTCCTAATTGATTTCCGTCAAATGGTATAGCAATTGGTTCTGTTTCAGTTTCATTTAGAATTCTTGATATATCTGATATAATCCAGTTGTTTACTGCTTTTGGATTATTACATACTTTTATTGCACTTTCAAATAAATCTGATAAATATTTTGATGCAGTAATAATATTTGCATCTTTTTCAGATAATTCATATTCTTTCAAATATCTTTCCTTTCTTGATTCTGGTAATTCTGGTAAAGTTTTCTTGATATTTTCTATATACTCTTCTGAAAGTTTTATTGCAACTAAGTCTGGGTCTGGGAAATATCTATAATCTTGTGCATCTTCTTTATCTCTCATTGAAAATGTTTTTCCAGATACATCATCCCATCTTAATGTTTCTTGTTCTACTTTTCCACCGTCTTCTAATACATCTATTTGTCTATCTATTTCATATTCAATAGCTCTTGTAATACTTCTAAATGAGTTCATATTTTTCATTTCTGTACGTGTTCCAAAAGGTGTTCCAGGTTTATGAACAGATACGTTAACATCTGCTCTTAATGATCCCTCTTGCATTTTACAGTCTGAGACTTCAATATATTCTAGTATTGATTTTAATTTTTTTAAATATTCCTCAACCTCTTCTGCACTTCTTAAATCTGGCTCAGAAACCATTTCTATCAAAGGAACTCCTGCTCTATTTAAATCTACTAAACTTCCTCCACCAAAGTCATCGTGATTTAGTTTTCCAGCATCTTCTTCTATATGAATTCTTAGTAATCTGATTTTCTTTTTACCTTCTGATGTTTCAATTTCAATATATCCGTGTTCACATAGTGGTTTATCAAATTGAGATATTTGATAAGATTTTGGTAAGTCTGGATAATAGTAATTTTTTCTATCATTTTTACTGTCTCTTGATATTTCACAGTTTGTAGCTAACCCTGCTTTTACTGCATATTCAACAACTTTTTCGTTTAATACTGGTAGTGTTCCAGGCATTGCCATACAAATTGGACATACATGTGTGTTAGGTGCTGCACCAAATTCTGTTGGACATGAGCAGAATATTTTTGTTTTTGTTGAAAGCTCTGCGTGAACTTCTAGTCCTATTACAACTTCATAATCACTTCTTGACATTATTCAGCACCTCCTTTGAATTCTGGTTTATGATTTTCTCTAAATTTAATTTCTTGTTCTAATGTATATGCTGCATTTAAAATTGTTTCTTCTTGGAATCTATTTCCTATTAATTGCATACCAATTGGCATTCCTTCTTTGTCAACTCCTACTGGTATTGATATTCCTGGAAGTCCTGCAATATTTACAGATACTGTACAAATATCTGCTAAATACATTTCTAATGGATTATTTGACCTTGAACCAATATCAAATGCTACTGTTGGAGATGTTGGTGTTAATATAACATCATATTTTTCAAATCCTTTATTAAATTCATTCATAACTAATGTTCTAACTTGTTGTGCTTTTTTGTAATATGCATCATAATATCCTGATGATAATACATATGTTCCAAGGATTATTCTTCTTTTTACTTCTTCTCCAAAGCCTTCACTTCTTGATTTTTTATATAATTCTTTTAAGTTACTATATTCTGGTGTTCTATATCCATAACGTATTCCGTCAAATCTTCCTAAATTTGAGCTTGCTTCTGCACATGCAATTATATAATATGTTGCTAATGAGTATTTAGCAATATCAAGTGAAAATTCTTCAACTTCTGCTCCAAGTTCTTTGTATTTTTCTATTGCTTTTTGTAATGTTTCTTTTACTTCTTCATTTATACCTTCACCAAAGAATTCTTTTGGAACTCCTATTTTTAAACCTTTTACATCATTTTTTAATGCTTTTGTATAATCTTTTTTAGGCATTTCTGCTGATGTTGTATCTTTTTCATCATGTCCTGCTATTAGATTTAAAAGCATTGCACTGTCTCTTACGTCTTTTGTTATTGGACCGATTTGATCAAGTGATGATGCAAATGCTACTAGCCCATATCTTGAAACTAATCCATATGTTGGTTTTAAACCTACAACTCCACAGAAACTTGCTGGTTGTCTTATTGAACCACCTGTGTCTGAACCAAGTGCCCATGGAACTAAGTTTGCTGCAACTGCTGCTGCAGAACCTCCTGAAGAACCTCCTGGTACTTTATTTAAATTC
>FR901913.1:0-4815 GCA_000438255.1 Clostridium sp. CAG:389 | reverse complement strand
TTTCCTAAATCTATCATATTTTCTGCATTTAATTTTTCAACAACTGTTGCATCATATGGTGAAACAAAGTTTTCTAACATTTTAGAACTACATGTTGTTTTTACACCTTTTGTACACATATTGTCTTTTATTCCTATTGGAATTCCTGCAAAATCTCCACCGACTTCTCCATTATCTATTTTTTCTTGTACATCTTTTGCTTGTTCTAATGCTTCATCTGTTAGTGTTGTAACAAATGCTTGTACATCTTTTTCTTTTTCATTTATTCTGTCTACATATGCTTTTGTTATTTCAGTTACTGTAAGTTCTTTGTTTTTTATTTTTTCTTGCAATTCATGTACTGTTAATTCTGTAATATCCATCACATTCTCTCCCTTCACTCTTGTTATTTAGAATGTCCTTTTAGGGACGTTTCTGTTTGGGGCATTTGCCCCTAAAAACATATTTCTTTTTCAAACTCTTTCCAAGAATAGACTCTTTTCCAGTTTTTTTCTTTTAAGTTTTTGTTTATTCTAGAATCCATCATATATGTTTTTATACCAAGTCCCGCAATTTGTTCACAAGTTTTATAACTATCATCTATGAATACATCTATTTTACATTCTTCTGATATTTTCCTTTTATCTGTATGCCCAATAAAAAGTTTTGCATAATTTATCTTATTTCTTTTTAACCATTCTTCTGTTATTTTTGCAATAATTCCACTTTCTATATCCCATCTAGCTGTAATAATTATTATATTATTTTTTACAGATAAATTATTTATTATTTCAACTGCATCTTCTTTTGGTTTAACATTTTCCATTATTTTTTCATAATATAAATCCCAAAACTTTTCATCTTCTTCATCTGTCCAATTATATAAATGTTTTGGCCACATTGGGTCAAATATTTCTATATTTTGAAGTTCAAATTTTCTTTTTAATACATTTTCTGTATATTCTTTTGCATAAAGATCAATTTCTTCACTAGTTTTTGTTATTGTATCGTCTATATCTATTCCTATATTCATATATTCTCCTTAAAATTCAGTTCAATAATGTCCTTTTTCCCCTGATGTCCCCAAAAAACAAATTTAGTTTATAACTTTTGGTATTTTGAACATATGTTGTTCCTCTGATGGTGCATTTTGTAATAATGCTTCATTATCTTCAAATACTTTAATTTCATCTTTTCTAAAAACATTTTTCTTTTCATTTGCACCAACTGTTACATCAAGTCCATCAACAGGTGCATTGTTTACTACTTCTGCAAAGTCTAATATGTCTTGTAAATTAAGTGCATATTTTTCTATTTCTTCGTCTTTAATTTCCAAATCTGCTAATTTGGCAATGTGTAATATTTCTTCTTTACTAACTTTCACCTTATCTCTCCTCCTTAAAAATCCATTTTATTATATACTCAAATGCGTAAAATTACAATAATAAAATGAAAAATTTGACATATAATAAAATATGAGTTATAATACACTCAAGACGTCGAAGTAGTTCTAAAAACAAAAGTAATAAAAAAGACTAGGAGCCTTCCATAGCATTCCTAGTCTTTTTCTTTTTGTCTAATCCCCTAAGTTCTTTACAATTAAGTAAATCAAATAAAGTTTCAACACTTTGAGTAGTTCCTTCAACAAAAGTAACCTCCTCCCTGCCACTAAACAAGTTGGCAAGTATATATTAACTTATTTGTATATTTTTGTCAAGAACTATCGAATACTATCTTATATAATAAACACTATTTCTTTATAATTTCAATGTGCACATCTCTCAATTGTTCTCTCTTAACATTACCAGGAGCACCCATCATCAAATCCTGAGCCTTACTATTCAATGGGAACGCAATAACTTCTCTGATAGTCTCTGAATTTGATAAAAGCATCAACATTCTATCAATACCAGGTGCAATTCCTGCATGAGGTGGAGCACCAAATTGGAATGCTGTATATAATGCACCAAATTTTGTTTTTACTTCTTCCTCTGTGTAGCCAGCCATTTCAAATGCTTTCAACATTATTTGAATATCATGATTTCTTACAGCACCAGAAGAAAGTTCAATTCCATTACAAACTATATCATATTGATATGCAAGTATTTCTAATGGATTTTGATTTTCTAATGCTTCCAAACCACCTTGTGGCATTGAGAATGGGTTATGGCTAAATGCCAATTTATCGTGGTCATCTAACTCAAACATTGGGAAATCAATTATCCAGCAAAATTGAAATACATCTTTGTCTATTAAGTTTAATCTATTTCCTAATTCAGTTCTAATTTGTCCTGCAAGTTCTGTTGCTCTTTTTTCATTATCAGCAATAAAGAATATTGTATCATTTTGTTTTAAATTTGCTAATTCTATTAATGTTTTCTTTAAGTCATCTGGAATAAATTTATCAATTGGACCTTTGAAGCTCATATCTTCTTGTACTTCTAAGTATCCAAGGCCTTGCATTCCAATTGACATTGCATATGATAACATCTTTTCGTGAAAACCTTTTGACATATGGCCTTCAACTTTTATTGCTCTTACAGTTCTATCAATAAATGGTTTAAATGTACATTTTTTGAAGAAATCTGATAAATCTATAATATATAATGGATTTCTTAAATCAGGCTTATCTGAACCATATTTAAGCATTGCTTCTTTGTATGTTATTCTTGGAAATGGATATTTTGCAATTTTTTTATCAGAGAATTTTTTAAAAGTATTGTACATTACAGGTTCCATTACTTGAAATACGTCTTCTTGTGTTGCAAAACTCATTTCCATATCTAATTGATAAAATTCACCTGGTGCTCTATCAGCTCTAGCATCTTCGTCTCTAAAACAAGGTGCAATTTGAAAATATTTATCAATTCCAGAAACCATTAACAATTGTTTAAATTGTTGAGGGGCTTGTGGTAATGCATAAAATTTCCCAGGATGTAATCTACTTGGTACTAAATAATCTCTTGCTCCCTCTGGTGATGAACTTGTAAGTATTGGTGTTTGAACTTCTAAAAAACCTTGTTCTTGCATTTGATTTCTTAAAAATTGTAAAACTTGTGCGCGAAGCTTTAAATTATTTTGTAGTCTTTCATTTCTTAAATCTAAATATCTATATTGTAATCTTAAATCTTCTCTTATCTCTTGGTTTGTGTTAATTTCAAAAGGAATATTTTTAGTTCTTTTTCCTAAAACTTTAATCTCTTCAATTTTAATTTCAACAAGACCTGTTTTTAGTTTTGGATTTACTGTTTCTTCATCTCTCTTTTTTACAGTTCCATAAACTGTAACTGTTGATTCTATTGGAATATGTGATGCAAAATCAACATCTTTTGCCTCCCCTGATGTTACAACTTGTGTTATTCCATACATATCTCTAATGTCTAAGAATACCAAACCTCCTAAATCACGGATAGTTTGCACCCATCCAGCAATTCTGACTTTCTTTCCTACGTCTTCTAGACTGATTTCATTACAAGTATGTGTTTTGTATTCATTCATTTTTATCTACCTCCTACTTTTTCTTCTATACAGTAGGACATCAAAAAACGCCCACTGCATAATTGCAGGGACGAAATAATTCCGCGGTACCACCCAGCTTGAAAATACTTGCTTAGCAAATATTTTCCACTTTATAAAAATTGCTCCAATGTGTTTCACAATTTAGGTTGACCTTAAAGGGCTTTCAGCCGGTGACCCTTTTTCTCTTTCAGTTACTTCTAATTGCTTTGTATTGTTCTAACGCAATATATTTTTATTATTATGTTACTTATTTTAGCACCTTATTCATTTATTTGTCAATAAAATTTTTAAATTTTATTAAAATACATTATCAAATTCTCGATTGTTTCCTTATCTTTTTTAGAAAGTTTATCAAAACCTGCTAAGGAATATTCCATACTTTTATTTTCTTTTATATTCAGATATTCACTAAAAACTTGGTCTAAACTTATTTGAAAAACATTACAGATTTTTATTAATACTTCGTATGATGGTTTTGATTTATCTTGTTCTATGTCACTTATATATCTAACTGATACTTCTATTTCTTCTGCTAATTTTTCTTGTGTGTATCCATTACTTTTTCTTATTTTTTGAATATTTTTTCCAATTTTTATTAAACTTGTTTTTTTCATTTATATCACCTAACTTTTTGTTTATATTATCAAATTTTTTTAATTGTATAAATGATATATATTTGTATGTTGTACGTTATTAGTTCTATTTAAAATTTTTTAAATATTCATCCAATAAATTATCTAATTCTTTTCTTTTATTTTCAATTTCTTGTTTTTCTCTATTTTTTATCATTTTCTCCATATCTTGTAATAAATCAGATATTTGTTCTTTTAAACATTTCACTTATACCACCTCATCATTTGTGTTTCTTTTGTAGTCTTATTTTATATATCTTTTACCAATATGTCAATATTTATTTTGATATTTTGGTAATTATACTCTACCAAAAAATTCCTACTATACTAAAATATTTTATCAATTTCACGAACTATTTTCGTATTTTGTATTGACTTATTTCATTTTTATTTATAAAATCTTATTACAAAAGTAAGAAAAAAATACAAAGGAGAGAAAAGAAAAATGAGAAAAAACAAAGGTATTACTTTGATTGCGTTAGTGATTACAATCATTATTTTACTAATATTATCTGGAATTTCAATATCAGCACTAACAAATCAAGGACTATTTAAAAATGCAAAATTAGCAAAAGAAAAAGCAGAAAAGGAGCAAAAAAAAGAAACATCTTTATTAGATCAATATGAAAGTGAACTTAATAAATATGTTGAAAATGGAAGATGGGATGGAAAAGTAAATAAACCA
>FR901912.1:6199-8809 GCA_000438255.1 Clostridium sp. CAG:389 | reverse complement strand
ATTTAATAAATTTATTTTTTCTAAATTTTCTTTTTCAATATTTTCTTTTATTTTTATTTTTTCATTTTCTATTTTTTCATTTTCATTTTGTAATTTTATTTCTCTTAAAAAATTATTTTCATTTTCTAAATTTAAAATTTCATCATTTAAATCATTTTCTTTATCTTCAAACTCATATTTAAAATTTTTATATTTCTCTAAATTTTCCTTTTCATTAGTTAATTCTTGCAAATTTCTAGCAACTATGTTAATTGGCTTTTCCCTAGACCTTTCGGTTCCAATCTCATCTAATTGTCTTCTATTTATTCTATCAATAACTCTTTTAAATGATATACTATCATCACCAGTTTGCGCTAAATTAGCAATTTTCTGTATTAAAAAGTTTTGTGCTTGATTTTCTAATTTTACTTCACTTTGATTTATTGCAAGTGTTGATAAAAATAAATCCTCATCTATTTTTGTTTGTTCATAAAAAAATTCATTTCCTTTATTTTTATCAATATTAAATTCTTTTGAAATATCTTCCATATTTTCATTAAATATTTTTGGATTTTTTTTGCTAAAATCTCTATATATTTCATATTTTTCTTTATTATCTAATTCATATTCTAATTTTCCGGAAAATTCTTCTCCTGACCATGGTTTATATTTATCAAAATCAGATACTTCTTTTCCTTTTTTATTTTTTGAAATTCCATAAAATGAATTAGTTATAAATTTAATCAATGTTGATTTACCAGCTTCATTTTGTCCATATATCAAATTAATTCCATCTTGAAAATTTATTTCTTTTTCTTTTAATTTTCCATATGAATTTATTTTTAATTTATTTATTTTCAATCTAGTGCCTCCATTCCAATTTCAACTGCTTTTTCAATTATTTCTTTTTCTTCATTTGAAATATTTTCATCA
The DNA here is from genome assembly GCA_000438255.1 of Clostridium sp. CAG:389. Lineage (GTDB taxonomy): Bacteria > Bacillota > Clostridia > TANB77 > CAG-508 > CAG-269. The sequence goes on along the minus strand of FR901912.1, from coordinate 7,897 downwards.
CTTAATTTTCTAAACATTTCTTTTGCAAATAACCCCTTCAATGTAGTATCATTTGACAATTTTTCTAAATCATAATTTATTTTTGTTTTATTTTTTATTTTAATAATTTTATCATTAGAAATTAATTTATATAATTCATATCTATCTATTTCAAAATTTCTTTTTCCTGTTAAAATGATTTCAATTAAATTATTTTCCTCAAAACTTAATTCGTTTATTTTTTCTATTAATTCTTCTTTTGAAATAATTTCTGTAACATCTAAATCATATAATTTAAATTCAGTTTCATCTAAGGGAATAAATTTTAAATTTATTCTTTCTTTATCAATATCTCCTACAATCATACCATGTTCACCTAATTCATCAAACCCTAATGAAACTATTGAACCTGGGTACACAATATTTTGATTTTCAACTTGATTATAATCTAATTTATGAATATGACCTAATGCAACATAATCAAATCCTTTTTCTTTTAATATTTTTGAAGATAATGGATTATACTCACTGTTTTCAATTGTTCCCCCATCTAATGTTCCATGTATTATTAGTATATTTAATTTATTTTTATCATCTAAATTTACATTTTCGATTCCACTATTTTTACAATAAAAATCATCAAATCCATATCCATAAATATTGCAATCTTCACATTCTATTTTTTCTATTTTTGATGTGAATATTTTTACATTTTCACTCCAATAAAATTTATTATAATATGAATTTTTTGTATATGGATCATGATTTCCTGGTGATATAAATATTTTTGTCTCTGGTATTTCTTTGAATAAATTATTAATATATTCTATTGTTGATTTTTTTATATATTTTTGTTCATATAAATCTCCTGAAATAAATAAATATTTTATATTGTTTTCTTTTATATATTCTATTACTTTTTTAAATACTTTTCTTTGTTCTAATCTTCTTAAATCTCCTAGACCATCTTTATCTGAAAGATTCACAAATGGACTGTCAAAATGCATATCTGCTATATGTACAAATTTCATGTTTTCCCTCCTAATTTGTTTTTATACAACATAATTATATTTTTTTTTGCTTTATTTGCTATTTTACTATACATTAATTTAAAATAAAAAACAAGCGAACAAAACAAATTTTTTGTTTTTAAAGTTTTATCATATAGTGGTTTTAATTGTTTTGCATTAAAGCTGTTGTATTCCTATGGAGATATTATTTATAAGTATGTACGTTTGATTGAAATGAAAAACAGAAAATCTTATATAAAAAAAAGACAGATAAACCTGTCTTTTTTATTCATCATCAAGTGGACCAAATAATTCATCAAATTTTGCCTCTAATTCTTTTTGTAAATCATATCCATCATCTTCATTATTATCATACTGTGGAAGAATTGGAGCATCATCCTTTTTATTATCTGTATCATCAAACAAATCATCTAATGATTCAATATTTAAATTATCAACTGCCTTATCATCTTTTTCTTCAACATACGGATTATATGGATTATACTTTCTCCACACACCTCTATCAATTTCTCCGATATCATTATGACTGATTTTATATTTAGCAAGTTCTTTCGCCATTGGATGTTTAAAATAATAAAACTTATTAGCTTTTACTGGTTTTATACCTTTTTCAAAAATGATACACAAATCATTATCCATTCTACGCAATTCATCAGGAGTCATAAGTGCCCTAGCCATAATCTGGTCT
>FR901912.1:0-6190 GCA_000438255.1 Clostridium sp. CAG:389 | reverse complement strand
AGCCATAATCTGGTCTGACAAGCTCTTTCCTGTTCTATGATTTTGTTTATCTTTATTAATTGAAACACTATCTCTATCTATTGTTTTTTCACCTAATTGTTTTGAAAAATACTCAACAGTTTTAAATGAGTTACTTCCTAAAAATACATGTGTATCACAGTTACCCATTATAGTTTCATAAGATTTTTCATATATTGCTTCTAATTGATCTATGTTTTGTAAAATTACACTAAATGATATTCCTCTACTTCTTGATGTTGATATCTTTTTATCAAAATCCGGTATTTTTCCTATATTTGCAAACTCGTCTAATATAAAATAAGTTCTTTCTTTTAATCTTCCTCCATTTTGGTCTGCATAATCATATAATTGTTGTATCATTTGTGAGAAGAATATTGTTAATAAGAAATCATATGCTGTATGTGTATCTGATGATATAACATATACCGCTGTTTTCTTACTTCCTATTTCTTCAAAATTTATTGTATCTGTTGATGTCAATTCTGCAATTTCTTTTGAGTCAAATTTACCAAGTTTTGATTGTAGTGAACTTAGAATTGAACCATATGTTTTTTCTGGTGCAATTTCTATTGATTTATAATACATTCTTGCTGGATGATCATATGGTAATTGTCCCATTAAATCAGAAAGCAAATTGCTTCCACCATTTTTATTTGCTGCCCTTACTAATTCTGCACAACTTGCTAGGTTTTGTTCTTCTTCTGGTCTTGTTGCAATTAAATAATATATTAAAGCTTTCAATAACATTTCTGCCATATCATCCCAATATGGGTCTGAACTACTATCTGTCTTTTGCCCTTTTACTATTGTGTTTGCAATAACATCAACATCTAATTCTGATGAAATATGCATTAATGGATTGTATCCATCACTATATTGTGGTCTTACTAAATTTAATACTTTTATATCATATCCATTTTCTTTTAAATAACCTGCTGTTGCATCATAAAGTTCTCCCTTAGGGTCTGTAAACACATATGAACCTAGGCATTGAAATGCATTTGGTATTGAATATGATGCAGATTTACCAGAACCAGAACCGTCCAACTACCAAAACATTGACATTTCCTCTTTTATCAAGTGGCAAATAGTTGTCTTCTGCAAGAATGATTCCTTTATTTCTACTTAAAATTTGATATTGTTCTCCTCTTTGACTCCAATCGCTTGAACCATGCTCAATATCTCTGTATCTACTTTTAGGAGCTGCTTTTGCAAGTCCAATAAAAAATATAACTAAATAGACAACTGTAAATCCTAATAATAATGATATAAAATTATGTATTGCTCCTTGTTCAAATATGCCTGCTAATGCTGCAAATGGATTTGTTATATTTGCCATAAGTTGATCCATAAATATTGACATTGATACTTTTCCAGCATCATTTGTAGCTTGAAATGCACTATATGAAAAAGGCGCAACAAATACTATGACTAATACAAGCCATAGTATTGCACATATAATAAAACTCTTTTTACTTTTTTTTATAGCTCCCTCTAATTTGTAATTCATTAAAAATCACCTACTATTCTTTTGTATTATCTTTCTTCTTGCACACTTTGTTCTTTTTGTTCAACCATTATAGCTTTTTGTAAATCTCTACGTTTATCACTTATATTTATTTTCATAATTGTTCCATCAGCTAGTTGTCTTCTTCCATCTGATGTAACTATATTATTTTCTGTTTTTGTATCTATAACTGGAACTTCACTTCTTACAATTGAAAATTCTCCACTAGCAATAACTTTTGTTCCGTCTCCATTTTTTTGTTCTTTGTCTAATGTATTTGTTAGTGGTGCAATAGCCATAACTGTAATGTCAGTTTTCGCTCCTTCTATATCTCTTTTCGGACTTATATTCATTTAACTTCCTCCCTTAATTTTCTTTTTTGTCTCTAATTTCAAAGGCAAAATAAGATTTATATGGTTTTAATTTACATTTTCCTCTAACTTCATTTGTTTTTTCATCAAAATAAAGTACAGGTTTTACTTCCTCTGTTGTTTCTGGATCTATTATACAAATAGGTCTTTTCAAATTTGGTGTATATTTGAAGTCTTTAACTTCTTTTTCTTCTTCTGAATATATACTGTCACATTTTAGTGGCATTGGTTTTTTACTTATTGATATTTTGTCATCTGCCATTATTGCAGTATTTACGACTACTTTGTCTTTGGCAAAAGACAATATTAATAATTCATCTTCATATGTAGGAAAATCAACATAAAAAGTCTTTCTTTTCATATTACCTCTTAATTCTTCTGTATAGTCCAATCTATCAACAGTATATTTAGGGTAGTCCTTCATATACTCTTTTGGAGTTTTATTTATTTGATATATAACAGTATTTACTCCTTCTGGATCAGTTATACTAAAATGTTTTCCTTGCCATGTTTCCATATAATTTACACCTCATTTCTATGTACAATCCATAGTTTGTCTTTTGTTGCATCACTATCTTTAATTATAGCCACTTTAAAGGTTTTTGTCAATAGTTTTGTTAAATTATGTAAAGTTTATACTATGTTTTGACATTTTTAATCATTTCTTGGATTAAATGTTGACATATCTTTTAGTTTTTTAAACATTTCTTGCTCATCAAGCTCCAATTTTTTAGGAACCATTATTTTAACTTCTGCAACTAAATCTCCTCTACCACCTTTGCCATCTTTATAACCTTTACTAGGTATTCTTATTTTTTCGCCGCTCTGTATTCCTTGTGGTATATAGACTTTCGTTTCTCCATCTATTGTTTTTAAATCAACTCTTGTTCCTAATGCAGCTTCCCAAGGTGAAAGTTTTAAATCTGTACACAAATCACTTCCATATAATTTAAATATCTTATTTTCTTCAATATTTATTTTTATAAGTAAATCTCCATTTTTTCCGCCATTTATACCTTTTTTTCCTTGTCCAATAAGTCTAATTTTTTCACCATCTCTTATTCCTTCTGGTATTTTGACTTCAAATGTTTTCATTTTGCCTTCTATTGTTCTTAAAGAGATTTTTTTCTCTAATCCATAAAAAGCATCTTCAAGACTAACTCTTATCTCTGTTTCTATGTTTTCTCCTTTTATTGGATTCTTTTTTATTATTTCTTCTTCTCTATTCTTTTCTATATCTCCTAAAAACATACTAAATATATTTTTTCCTTTAAAGCTTTGGTAATTTTTAGCATTATTTCTAGAATTCCATATTCTATCATATTTTCTTTTAGATGCAGGTGTTGATAATGTTCTATATGCTTCATTTATATCTTTTATTTTTTCTTCTGCTAAGTTATCTCCAACATTTAAGTCAGGATGATTTTTCTTTACTGCAATTCTATATGCTGATTTTATTTCATCTATTGAAACTCTGCTTGTTTCTAAGCCGAGTATTTTATAGTAATCTTTATATTTCATTTAACATCCTCCTACAAAATTAGGTAGGTATATTATATCATAAAATGTTAAAAAATCCATAGATTTTATGGACTTTTTTATATTTTATAATAATTTATTTTACTGAACTGTAATAATTTATTAACGTCTAAAAGCTAAATCAATTACTCTATCAAGTAATTCTGAATACTCAACACCAACCTTTTCAAAAAGTTTTGGATACATACTAATACTAGTAAAACCAGGTAATGTATTTATTTCATTTATATACACTTTTCCAGTACCATTCTCTATAAAGAAATCAACTCTTGACAATCCTTTTCCATCAATAGCCTTAAATGCTTTTATCGCTAACTTTCTAATCTCTTCTGATTTATCATCAGATATTTCAGCAGGAATCAATGTTTTAGACTCTTGATTTTTATATTTAGCATCATAACTATAAAATTCATCAGCAGCAATAATTTCACCAACACATGAACTTGCAACATCCTCATTCCCTAAAACTGCACATTCAACTTCTCTTCCATCAATGCCTTGTTCTATTAATATTTTCTTATCAAATTTTGATGCTTCTACTATTGCATTTTTCAATTCTTCTAAATTACTAGCTTTACTAATTCCCACACTTGAACCAGAATTTGATGGTTTTACAAACATTGGAAAATTCAATTTTTCTGTTACTAAATCTGAAACTTCATTTAATTCCATTATTTTTTCATTAAAACTATCATCTACATAAATATATTTATCATCGTATTTTCTAATATAAACATATTTAGTTTGATTTATTTCAGCTTTATCGAAAATAATTTTTGTATAAACTTTATCCATTCCAACACTTGAAGCTAATACGCCACAACCAACATAAGGAATTTTTAATAATTCGAATAAACCTTGAATTGTTCCATCTTCTCCATACAAACCATGTAAAACTGGAAAAATAACATCCATCTGTTTTATATATTCAACAATATTTTCAATTTGTTCTTTATCATCTATTTTTATCTCTCCATCAGCTTGCATCTTAACTTTAAACCATTTTCCATTTTCATCTATAAATATTGGAAATATCTCATATTTTTCTTTGTTTAAATTTCTAATTACAGAGGCTCCTGATACACAAGAAACCTTGTTTTCTGTTGACATACCCCCAAATATAACGCCTAATTTTTTCATTTTCATTACCTACTTTCATATTTATAAAATCAATTACATTATATACAATCTAGAAATTATTTTATTAAATTTTCAACAATATTAAAGAATTTCATTCCATTAGAAGCCTTAAACAACACACTATCACCATTTTGTGCATTTTCTCTAATAAATTTTTCAATTTGCTCCTTATTATCAAAATAAAAAACTTTTTCCTTTGGCATACCTTCTTTTTTAGCCATATTGACAATATATTTAGCACTATCTCCACAGCAAACTAAAATATCAATCTTATTTTTAACGACTTCTTTACCAACTTTTTCATGAAGTTCCTTTGAATATTCTCCAAGTTCAAACATATCTCCTAATACAGCTATTTTTCTCTTTGCATTCAAACCACTTAAATATTTTAAAGAAGCTTGCATTGATTCAAAACTTGCATTATAACTATCATTTATAATAGTAACTCCATTTTTTAGTTCTGTTATATCCATTCTCTTTTTAGTTAATTCAAAGGTTTTTATTCCATTTTCTATTTGTTCTTTACTTAATCCTAACAATGTACCAACAGTTGCAGCACATAGAGCATTATATACAAAATGTATTCCTCCAACAGGGACTTTAACATTAAATTTTTCTCCCTTTATGTTGCAAACAAATTCACTCTCATTTTCATTTAAAACAATATTTTCAGCTGTTACTTCTGACTCGTTTTCAATTCCATATGTATGTATCTCTACATCTTTATTTTCCAAATAAAATTTATGTAATAAATCATTGTCATTATTTATAACTAATACTTTTTTGTCCATTCCTTCTAAAATTTCTAATTTAGCTTTTAATATATTTTCTCTTGAACCTAAATTTCCTATATGTGATGTTCCTATGTTTGTAATAACTGAAATTGTTGGTTTTGCAATTTTAGTTAATTTACTTATTTCTCCAAAATGATTCATTCCCATTTCTATTACTGCTGCTTCTTGGTCCTTTAAATTAAATATTGTAAATGGCAATCCTATATTATTATTATTATTTCCTTGTGTTTTTAATGTTTTATATTTTTGTGATACAACATTTGCTATTATATCTTTTGTGCTTGTTTTTCCAACACTTCCAGTTACACCAATAACAGGAAAATCTTTTCCAAATAGCATTCTTCTATATGTTGCAATATCAGCAAGTGCTTCTATTGTATCTTCTACTACTATTATATTTTCATTTTGGTATTTTTCTAAATTTTCTTTTGAAAAGTCTATTCCTTGTAATATTACTGTACTTGCACCATTTTCAAATGCGTTTTTCCATAATGTATTTCCATCAAAGTTTTCGCCTTTTATTCCTATGTATGCATCTCCTTCTTTTATTATTCTTGTATCTCTACAAAATTCATTTATTTCTTCTTCTTCATTTCCTTGTATCAGTTTTCCTCTTGTTGCTTGTAATATTTCCTTTATTTTCATATGTTATCACCTCATTTTTTCTTGATAGATTATATGCTTTTTTTTATTTTTTTGCAATTGTTTTCTTTTAATTTATAAAAAAAATAGTTACTGGATAATAGTTTTGAGACATTATGCTTTTAAAATCCATTGTCCCCCTAATGGCATATATTATTTATAAGTATGTCCTGTTC
>FR901911.1 GCA_000438255.1 Clostridium sp. CAG:389 | reverse complement strand
TGAGCATTCCTCAGTTTTTTATTTAAGACTTTCTATTTTTCATTCCAATCAAACGGCATACTTATAAATAACATATCCCTTAGATGCACAGTGAATTTCAAAAGTACAATTTATCAAAGCTATTATCCAGTAACAGATTTTTATCTAAAATTTAGTAAATTTATTGATTTTTAAATATCTTTAATATAAAATAAGATTATAACTTTAACAAAAGAGTGGTGAAAATATTGGAAAAGAAAAACAATCCGAAAAATAAAAAAAATATAAATAAAAAAGTAACAAAAATAAATACAGAATTCAAATCGCAAAACTTTGTATACACAAAAAAAATAAAAACAATATTTATAGTAATAATTTTGATTTTAGCAATATTAATAGGTAGAATTGGCTTCTTACAATTCGTACAAGGAAACTATTTAAAAGAACTTGCTTATAATCAACAATCAATAAATCAAATAATAAGTCCAAAAAGAGGTACTATATATGATTCCCATGGACAAATACTCGCAACAAGTGCATCTGTTGATACAATTACAATTAATCCAGAAAAAATCAAAGATTCAAAAGTTTCTTCAAATACACAAGCTTTAAAAGAAAAAGTTGCAAAAGCTTTTTCTGATATTTTTGGTCTTGATTATGATGAAACTTTAAAAAAAGTAACAAGCACTTCTAATGTTGAAACAATAGTAAAAAAAGTTGAACAAGACAAAGTTGATGAGTTAAAGGCATGGATGAAAGAAAATAAAATATCTACTGGTATTAATATAGATGAAGATACAAAAAGATATTATCCTCATAATTCTGTTCTTGCCCAAGTCCTTGGTTCTTGTGGTAGTGATAATCAAGGTTTATCTGGAATTGAATATGAATGGAAAGATGTCTTGTCTGGTACCCCTGGTAAGATTGTTAGTTCAAAAAGTGCTAGCCAAGAAGAAATTCCTAATACAGAAGAAACTTATATTGCTGCTGAAAATGGCAGTGATTTAACTCTTACTGTTGATTTAAATATTCAAAAAATTGTTGAAAAATATTTAAAACAAGCTGTTGATGAAAATAATGTTGAAAATGGTGGTACTTGTATTGTTATGGACCCTAAAACTGGTGATATTTTGGCAATGGCAACATATCCAAGTTATGACTTAAATAATCCTTTCACTCCTAATGAATATGTAGCAAAAACATATGATTCTTTAAGTTCAGAAGATAAGGCAAATACAATTTACAAAATGTGGTCTAATAAAGCTGTTTCTGAATTATATGAGCCTGGTTCAGTTTTTAAATTAATTACTGCTGCTACTGCATTAGAAGAAAATATTACTGATACAGATGTTGCTAATGATTTTAAGTGTAACGGATATGAAATGGTTGGTACTACACGAATAAATTGCTGGAAAACTGATGGTACCCATGGTTCTCAAGATTTAAGACATGCTTTAATGAATTCTTGTAACCCTGCACTTATACAATTAGGCGCTAGAATTGGTACTACTACTTTATATAAATATTATAGAGCTTTTGGATTTTTTGATACTACTGGTGTTGATTTACCTGGTGAACCTAATTCAATATTTAAAGAAGAATCTACTGTTCTTCCAGTTGAAAGAGCAACTTATTCTTTTGGTCAACGTTTTAGTATTACACCTTTACAGATGATTACTGCTATATCTGCAATTGCTAATGACGGTATTTTGATGAAACCTAGAATTGTTAAATCTATTACAAACACTGATACCGGTGCTGTTACAAGTATTGATCCAGAGGAGGTTAGACAGGTTATATCTACTGAAACTGCTGAAAAAGTTAAGTCTATGATGCAATCTGTTGTTGAATATGGTACTGGTAAGAGAGGCGGAGTAACTGGATACACTGTTGGCGGTAAAACTGGTACTTCTGAGCCAATGCCTGGTAGAGAAGATTTGGATGGTTATGTTGCTACATATGTTGCAATTTCTCCTGTTGAAGATACACAAGTAGTCTTATTACTTAATTTATACAAACCTCCAAAGAGTAATCATCAAGGTGGTACTTTGGCTGGTCCTGTTGTATCACAAATGTTAACAGAAATTTTACCATTATTAGGTATTCCTTCTGATGCTGATTCAAGCGATGATGAGAATTTAATTACTGTACCTGAGGTTAGAAATAAAACGATTGCAGAAGCTGAAAAAATACTTAAAAATGCCGGATTTACAACAAAAATAACTACTTCTAATGATAAAAATAGTACAGTTGTTACTGAACAAGTTCCAAAGCCTGGTGCTACTTTATCAAAAGATTCTATAATTATGTTGTATGATCAAGATACAAGAACTTCTGCTACTGTTCCAGATTTGACTGGAAAAAGCAAATATCAAGCAACTACTGAATTAAAAAATGCAAATTTAAATATTAGTATTGAAGGTACTGGTACTGTTGTTTCACAAGATCCACCTAAGGGTTCTAATGTAGACGCAGGTACTGTTGTAAAAGTTACTTTAAAACAAGTTTAATTCTGTATTTTATATGTTTATATAGGTTTAAGAGGGATTTTATCCCTCTTATTCCATTTTCTCTTCAACCCAATATTTTTCTGCCTTTTCATCTAACATTTTTATATATTTATTTTCTTTTTTTATTTTTTCTAATGTTCTTTCATCACATCCCTTTATATATTGAATCCATTGTTCTCCTTCTGTCATGGCATCATAGTCATAGCATATAAATTTAGGCAATTCTATTGTAATCATTTCTATTTTTTCAAGCTGTATGTCTCCTTCATTTGCTTTTATTTTTATTGTTTTTTCACAACCTTTTGAAGAAAAATATTTAAAATCTATTAAATTTATTGTTATTGTTCGTGCAAATTCCCTGTTGTCTCCATATTCTAATTGATTTAAATGTATTTGAGAATAGTACATTAACATTTTTGTTTGTACATATATCCCATCTATAAATTGAATTCCTACATTTAATTCTTCGTTTTCATCATTTTTTATTCTTACATCGGCTATTCCAAAGTTTTCTTCTTTTGGTAGGTAATTTTCTTTGTGTTTTAGGTATGGATTTAGTTCTATTTTTTTAATGTTTATGTTTAATATTGATTCTATAAAGTTTTTTAAAATACCTAAACAATCCTCAGAATTTAATATTTTTCTGAAAACATAATTACTGTTTGATATAAACTTTCGGTTCACTCTGTTTTATTTCACCTCCCTTTTTTTGGATTTTTAGTTTGAAATTTTATTTGGATTTTTAAATTAGATCTAATTTAATTTAGATAAAAAAGTTTTTGATTTAAAATTTAAGTAGATTATAACTGCTTATTTTTTTGATGTCAATATTTTTTTCTGATTTAATAAAAAAATCGACCGCAAAATTCGACATTTTAAGAACTTTGCGGTTTCTATTTATACCAGTGGTATTTAAATTATATTCTTTAAATATACTAACTTGTAGCTTTTATATTAAATATTTTATTACTTCTTCTATGCTCTTTTGAGGTGTTGATGCACCTGCCATTACTCCTATTTTTCTTGCGTTTTTTATTTCATCTTGCATATTTTCTAATTCTTCATAACTTTCTATACATACAGCCTTTGGACAATTTTCTAATGAAACTTCATATAGTTTTTTTGTGTTTGAACTATTTTTTCCACCTACTATTATCATCATATCAACTTTTTTTGATAATTCTTTTGTTTCTATTTGCCTCTGTTCTGTTGATGAACATATTGTATTTTTTATTACTAATTCTACATTTCGTGGAAGTTCATTTTCTATTATTTCTTTTATAATATAAAATTTTTCTAAACTATATGTTGTCTGTGAAATTACTAAAAGTTTTTTTGCTCCTGATTTTTCTAATCTTTCTAATGCTTTAAATGTATCATCTTCTTTTTCTATTATGTACAAATTTTTATTGCAGTAACTTATTGTTCCTATATTTTCAGGATGTTTTTTACTTCCACATAAAAATATAAAATATCCTTTTTCTGCATATTCTTCTGCAATTTTATGTATTTTTAGAACATTTGGACATGTGTAATCTTTTAATTCTATATTTTTTTGTTTTGCTTTTTCATAGATTTCTTTTGGAACCCCATGTGCCCTTATTATTGTTTTTCCATTTACTTCATTTATATCTTCAACAAAGATGATTCCTTGCTTTTTTAGCTCTTCTATAACTTGTTTATTATGTACGATTTTTCCTAGACAGTATACTGGTTCTTTTGAATTTTTTATTTCATTTTCTGCTCCATTTACTGCTCTTTTTACTCCATAGCAGAATCCTGCTGTTTTTCCTATTATTATTTTACTTGTTTTTTCTAAAAATTCTAATATAAAATTGACGCAATTTTCTGATATTTCTTCCAGCTCATTTGGTGTAAATATTTGATATTCTTTATTTTCGCATTTGCTAATAATACTTTTCTTATTTTCTATATAATTATTCATATATTCTATTGTTTTTTCGGTATCTTCTTTTGTTATATCAAATTCTTCTACAATTGAATTTATTGATAACATTTTTTCATCATATTTTATATTTGATATTTTGTGATTTTTGTATATATAGTCTGCAAATATCTTGAAGTCATTTTCTTTCATTTTTTTAACTGTTTCTTTGTCACATTTTATTTCTTTTCCAGTATTTAATTTTATTCCTACTACTTTTCCATTTTCCCAGATTGCTTTTTTTGAATAAGTTATATTATTAAAGTAATAGTCTGTCATCAAATGTGTTAAGCTTCCTAATACAACAGGATTTTTTACATTTTTTATATATTTTATAAAAAATTTTCTATATCCTTTAAAATCTTTTTCTCCATCATAATGTGTTATTTTATGTGGTATTATTTTGCTTATATCTTCTACAACATATCCATTATTTATGTCTGGTACTACATTTCCAAACATAAATAAATTTTTGTCTATATTTTCTATTTTTTGAGATAATTTATTTGCTATTCCTAAATGGATTCCCCAAGATGGCATTTTTGTTCCTCCTATTATTTTTATATATAAATTTTTGCTTTTATTTATAAATCTCAACTTAATTTAATAATTTACTAAAAAATAGAAAGATTTCTCTTTCTATTTTGTTGCAATATAATATCCTACTCCTCTTTTTGTAATTAATATTTTAGGACTTGATGTATCTTTTTCTATTTTTTCTCTTATTCTTCTTACAGTAACATCTACTGTTCTAATATCACCATAATATTCATATCCCCATACTTTTTCAAGCAATGTTTCTCTTGTTACTACTTGTCCTGGTTGTGATGCCAAAAATTTTAATACTTCAAATTCTCTTAGTGTTAGGTCTATTATTTCTCCTCTTACTTTTACCTCAAATCTATCTAAGTCTAGTTCTATATCATTTACTTTTATAACATTTTCTGCATTTTTTTCAGTCTCTGTTGCCTCTGGTATTGTTTCTTTAACTATTGATGATATTTCGTTTTTTCTTAGATTTGCTTTTACTCTTGCCATTAGTTCTCTTACACTAAATGGTTTTGTAATGTAATCATCTGCTCCAAGTTCTAGGCCTACTATTTTATCTATTTCTGCATCTTTTGCTGTTAACATTAATATTGGTATGTTTAGATAGTTTTTTACTCTTTTACATACTGTTAATCCATCCATTTTTGGTAACATTATATCTAGTAACATTAAGTCTGGTTTTTGTTCTAATGCTATGTTCACTGCTGTTACTCCGTCTGTTGCTTCTAATGTTTCATATCCTTCTTTTTGTAAATTATATACTAGTACATCGATTATTGCTTGTTCGTCGTCTACTACTAGTACTTTTTTTGTTTCTTTTTCTAAATTTTCTTCCACAAAAATTCCGCCTTTCTGTAGCTTTCTTTTCATATTAGTATTTATATCATAATTTTTGGGAATATACAAGTTTTTTTTGTTATTTAAGTGTAAATTTTTTAAAAAGTACGGTTCAGTAAGAATCTTTCTATGATGTCCTTGACTATAT
>FR901910.1 GCA_000438255.1 Clostridium sp. CAG:389 | reverse complement strand
ATAGAAAGATTCTTACTGAACTGTAACTTTTTTTTGTAAATTTTTTGTAAAAAATTTTAGAAATTTGTATACATTTTGTTTTTAATGTGATATTATGTGTAAAAATACAAAAGAAAGTGAGGAAATATTATGTTTGAAAAATTCTTAAAAAGATCAAGTTGGACAGATATAGTAATCTCAATAATATTCATTATTTTTGGAGTACTTTTAATAGCAAAACCAGAAGAAACTAAAGGAGCAATTTCAATAATCTTAGGTATTTTATTTATAGCTATGGGAGTATTAAAATTAATTGAATATTATACATCAGAAACCAAAGATGATTTAATGCTTACAGTTGCATTAGTTGCTGTAATATTTGGAGTCGTTATATTATTTGCTTCAGATGCAGTATTAACATTTTTCAGAGTAATTCTAGGAGTATGGATTATTGTAACTGGTGTAATGGATTTACAAACAATATTAATTTGGAAACAAGTAAGATCACCATACTGGACAGTAGCACTATTATTAGCAATATTCATGATTTTATCTGGTATTATAATATTAGTAAATCAAGGAATAGTTCTTACAGTTCTTGGTGGATTGATAATTGCTTATGGAATATTAGATATTATTGACAGACTAATATTTATGAAAAAAATTAATGATTATATGAAAGATTAATTTTTTAAAGAGTTTCTTAACAGAGACTCTTTTTTGTTTTACATAAAAGTTTTCAAAATCCTTGCAAAAAGTGACAAAATATAATAAAATATAACACAGTGGAAAATTACTTTTCCAATAAAAATTGAAAGGTAGGAACAAAAATTGAATACAGAAAAAGAAATAGAAAAACAAAAAGAATATATAGAAAAAGTAAAAAAAATAAACAAAAACAAAAATTTAAAATATAGTATACTAACAATGGGATGTCAACTAAACGAAAACGACTCAGAAAAACTATGTGGAATGCTAGAAGAAATGGGATACACAAAAACAGAAAATCAAAAGGAGGCAGATTTAAGTCTATTCAACACATGTTGTGTAAGAGAAAATGCAGAAGATAAACTATTTGGAAAATTAGGAGAACTAAAAAAAATAAAAGAAGAACGTGGGACAATAATAGCAATAGGTGGATGTATGATGCAAGAAAAACACATCACAGACAAAATAAAAGAAAGCTATCCATATACAGACATAATATTTGGAACACACACATTACACAAATTTCCACAAGATTTATATGAAGTTATAGAAAATAAAACAAAACTAGAAGATATATTAGATATAGACGGAAAAGTGTATGAAGGATTACCAATAAGAAGAGACAGTAGTATAAAAGCATCTGTAACAATAATGAATGGATGCAACAACTTTTGTAGCTATTGCATAGTTCCATATGTACGTGGAAGAGAAAGAAGTAGACAACCACGAGCTATAATTGAAGAAATAAGAGAACTTGCAAAACAAGGATATAAAGAAATTACACTATTAGGTCAAAATGTAAATTCATATTTAAGAATAGAACGTGAAAAAGGAATAGAATTTGAAGAATATGAAGGTGTAAATTCATTTGCAACACTATTAAGAGCAGTAAACAAAATAGAAGGAATAGAAAGAATAAGATTTGTATCACCACATCCAAAGGACTTCACAGATGATGTTATACAAGCAATAGCTGACTGCGATAAAGTATGTAAATTAGTACACTTACCATTACAATCAGGAAATACAAAAGTATTAAAAGAAATGAACAGAAAGTATACAAAAGAACAATACTTGAATTTAGTAGAAAAAATGAAAGCCGGAATACCAAATTTAACATTATCAACAGATATAATAGTTGGATTCCCAGGAGAAACAGACGAAGAATTTGAAGATACACTAGATGTTGTAAAAAAAGTAAAATTCGAGCAAGTATATATGTTTATTTATTCAAGAAGAGTAGGAACACCAGGAGATAGAATGGAAAACCAAGTTCCAGAAGAACAAAAACATGTAAGATTTGATAAATTAAAAGCTTTAGTTGAAAGTCAAATTGCAGAAAACAATAAGAAATATGTCGGAACTGTTCAAAAAGTTTTAGTTGAAGGAACTAGCAAAAATAATGATAATATGCTTACAGGCAGAACTGACAGTAATAAGGTTGTTATTTTTGAAGGCAACAAAGAATTAATTGGAAATATGGTCGAACTTAAAATTGTCTCTGAACATATGTGGTACTTAAAAGGAAAACTGTTTTTGGGGACGGAGGAAAAAAACAGGTATTAAAGAAAAAAGGATTGAAGATATTGTGGAAAAAGAAAAAACAAATATTAAGCCAAAGGAATATACACATATTGACTATGAGGCATTATTAACATATGTGATGAAAAATCATATATCAGTTCCAAAAGCAATGAAAATATTAGATTTGGATATTTCTAGGCAAACAGTAGTGAGGAACATAAAGAGATTAAATAGTGATGGAAAAAATTATATAATAAATCTATATCAAAATGAATATTCACCCAATATGCAAAAAAAGATTTTACCAATAGAAGTGCAAGAAAAAATTGATGAACTAGAAGAAAATGATGATATAGTTAAAAAACACAAATTAGAGGACTTATATAAAAAACTAAATTATATGAAAGAAATATTAGACACATGTGATGGTAATTATACAGCAGCAGCTAAACAAATTAGTAGTGGAAATACAATTTTAGGAAAAGTAAAAATATCAAGACAGGGGTTAATTAAAGATTTAAAATATTTTGAAAACGTAAAAAAAGAATATGAACAATATTGCAAAGAAAAAGAAAAAAGAAACAAAAAAGAAGAAACAAGATAAAACGGAAAGGAAGTAATAAATATGGCAGAATTTTCACCAATGATGCAAAGATATCTTGAAACAAAAGAACAATACAAAGACTGCATCTTATTTTACAGATTAGGAGACTTTTACGAAATGTTCTTTGAAGACGCAATAACAGCATCAAGAGAACTAGAACTAACACTAACAGGAAAAGACTGTGGACAAGAAGAAAGAGCACCAATGTGTGGAATACCACACCACGCAGCAGAAATATACATATCAAGATTAATTGCAAAAGGTTATAAAGTAGCAATATGTGAACAACTAGAAGACCCAAAAGAAGCAAAAGGAATAGTAAAAAGAGGAGTTATCAGAGTCGTAACACCAGGGACAGTAGTTGATAGCAACATGCTAGAAGAAAGAAAAAATAACTTTATAATGTCAATATTTAAATCTGGAATATACTTTGGAATAAGTGTATGTGACATATCAACAGGAGAATTCTATTCAGCAGAAATAAAAGACAATCAAAACTTCCCATTAGTTTTAGATGAAATCGCAAGATATATGCCATCAGAACTTGTAATAAACAGCATGATGTCAGACTGTCAAGAAGAAATGGACAAAATCAAAGAAAGATTTGACTCATATATAACAAGATTTAATGACAAATTTTTTACTGATGACGCAGAAAAAATAAAATATAGATTTAACTTTGTTGATAGCAACCAAAAGGAAATAGAAAACATTGCAGATAAAACCTTAGCAGTATGTTCAATAAATGCGTTAATTGAATACATAGAACAAACTCAAATGACAACACTTGAACATATAAATAAAATAACTGTTTACAATATTTTAAAATATATGTCACTTGATATAAATGCAAGAAGAAACCTTGAAATAACTGAGAAAATGAGAGATAAATCAAAAAAAGGAACACTATTATGGGTACTTGATAAAACATCAACATCAATGGGAGGAAGAGCTTTAAGAAGATGGTTAAACGATCCACTTATAGACACTTTGGAAATCAACAAAAGATTAGAGTCTGTAAAGGAATTAAAAGATGATGTTATTTTAAGAGGAGATGTTGTAGAAAATCTTAAAAAAGTATATGACATCGAACGTCTCGCAGGAAAAATGGCTTATGGAAACGCAAACGCAAGAGACATGATAACACTAAAAAATTCATTATCAAAATTACCAGACTTGAAAAAAGTATTAGCAAATGTAAATTCAACAATGTTAAAGGATTTATATGAAAATTTAGACGAATTACAAGATATATATGAACTTATTAATAAATCAATAGTAGAAGATCCACCAATGACAGTAAAAGACGGGGGAATTATAAAACTTGGATATGATGAAGAAATTGACAAGCTAAAAACTGCTACAACAGAAGGGAAAAACTGGATTATTCAATTAGAAGCAGAAGAAAGAGAAAAAACAGGGATCAAAAATCTAAAAGTAGGATTTAACAAAGTATTTGGATATTTTATAGAAGTCACAAAATCATATTTAGACCAAGTACCAGAAAGATTTGTAAGAAAACAAACATTAACAAATGCAGAAAGATTTATAACAGAGGATTTGAAAAACTTAGAAAATCAAATATTAGGTGCAGAAGAAAAAGTAGTAAACTTAGAATATAATGCATTTGTGCAAATAAGAGATGAAATTTCAAAAAATGTAAAAAGACTACAAAAATCAGCAAATATTGTATCAACACTAGATGTACTTACATCATTTGCAACAGTTGCAGAGGATATGAACTATTGTAAGCCAGAAGTAGATGATTCAGGAATTTTAGACATAAAAGGAGGAAGACATCCTGTAATAGATAAAATGCTTGGAACAGGAGTATTTGTTGAAAATGATACATATCTTGATAAAGAAGACAATAGACTATCAATTATAACAGGACCAAATATGGCCGGTAAATCAACATACATGAGACAAGTAGCTCTAATCACATTAATGGCGCAAGTAGGGTCATTTGTGCCAGCAACAGAAGCACATATAGGAGTTGTAGACAAAATCTTCACAAGAGTAGGGGCATCAGATGATCTAAGTATGGGGCAAAGTACATTTATGGTAGAAATGATGGAAGTAGCAACAATCCTAAAAGAAGCAACATCAAATAGTTTAGTTATATTAGATGAAATAGGAAGAGGAACATCAACATATGATGGACTTTCAATTGCATGGGCTGTTGCAGAATACATTGCAGATAAGGAAAAATGTGGTGCTAAAACATTATTTGCAACACATTATCATGAATTAACAGAACTAGAAGAAAAACTGGAAGGTGTAAAAAATTACAACATAGCTGTTAAAGAAAAAGGCGAAGACATAATCTTTTTAAGAAAAATTCTAAGAGGTGGAACAGACGAAAGTTACGGTATTCATGTTGCACGTTTAGCAGGTGTACCAAAGGCTGTAACACAAAAAGCAGATGATATTTTAAGAGGATTAGAAAGAAAAAATATTTTGACTGGAAAAAAACAAGAAAAGGAAAGTAAGAAGGCTGTTGAGGGGCAATTCGATATGTTTAATTATAAGTTGGCTGAGATTGCTCATGAGATTGATAAGGTTAATTTGAATGAGTTAACTCCAATTGATGCTTTGAATACTTTGGTTAGAATAAAAGAAA
>FR901909.1:8910-12944 GCA_000438255.1 Clostridium sp. CAG:389 | reverse complement strand
GTGTGTGTGTGTACTCCTGCAACGGTTTCAGCTTTCATATTTTTTATACTCCTCTTCTTTTGTTTTACTTTAATTACAACCAAATATTATCATAAAAATTTTTTCTTTGCAACAAAAATTACATTTTTATTTTACAATTTCAAAATCAATCTGTCTTAACAACTTATTAGCAGAAATAACCCTTATCTTAACTTTATCACCAATTTTATAAGTCGTATTCGTTTTTTCTCCAATAAGTCTCTTTCTATCTTCGTCATAAATAAAATACTCATCACCCAAGTTTTCAAACCTAACCAAGCCCTCAACAGTATTTTCCAATTCAACAAAAATGCCAAACTGAGTAACAGATGAAACAATACCATCATATTCTTCCCCAACTTTATCTTGCATATACTCAGCCTTTTTCAAATCTTCACTATCTCTTTCAACCTTAGTTGCAACCTTTTCCCTATCTGATGATGATGCAGCTCTTTGTTCTGCTTTTTCCTCATATTCTTCTATCCACTTTTCATCTACAACATAATTATCTTCCAAATATTTTGATATTATTCTATGAATAAATAAATCCGGATATCTTCTTATTGGTGATGTAAAGTGACAATAATATTTACTTGCAATTCCAAAATGTCCTTTATTTTCTGATTCATATCTTGCTACTTTAAGTGTTCTTAGTATTAATGTTGATACTACTTTTTCTTCATCTTTTCCTTTTATTTCTTCAAGTATTTTTGATACTTCTGTTGGATATATTTTTTCATTTACCACTTTTATTTTCAATCCAAAATTAAATAAAAATTTGTTTAAATCTTTTATTTTATCTAAATCTGGATCTTCGTGTACCCTGTAAATAAATGGTGCCTCTAACCAATAAAATTTTTCAGCTATTGCTTCATTTGCACTTAGCATAAATTGTTCAATTATTTCATTACTAAAACTTGTTTCATATTTTCCTACATTTATAACTCTACCTTCTTCGTCTAAATCAATTTTACTTTCTGGTATGTCTAAATTTAAATAACCTTGTTTTAGTCTTCTTTCTTTCAAAATTGTTGCAAGTTCTGCCATCAACTCAAAATCTTTTATATATTTTTCATATCTTTTTAAAACATCTTTATCTGATTTATCTAATATTTTTTGAACATTGTGATAATTCATTCTTTCACGTACATTTATTATTCCTTTATACACTTCTGTTGATATTGTTTTTCCTTCTGGATTTATTTCCATTGAACATGAAAGTGTAAATCTATCTTCTCCTGCATTCAAACTGCATATTCCATTTGACAATTCTTTTGGCAACATTGGTATTACTCGTGACAACATATATATACTTGTCCCTCTTATTTGAGCTTCTTTATCTAAAAAGCTTCCTTCTTTTACATAGTGGCTTACATCTGCTATATGGACATCTAATCTATAATTTCCATTTTCTAATTTTGTAACTCTTACAGCATCATCCAAGTCTTTTGCATCTTCTCCATCTATTGTAAAAATAACATGATTTCTGCAATCAACACGGTTTGGTATGTCTTTTTCATCTATTTTATCACCGTATTTTTTTGCTTCTTCCACAACTTGTTCTGGAAATGTTGATGGTAAATTGTATTCTTTTATTAGAGATAACATATCAACTCCGGCTTGGTCTGGTGACCCTAATACTTCAATGATTTTTCCTTCTGCATTTTTCCCTTTTTCAGGATATTTTGTTATTTGTACTACAACTTTATATCCATTTTTAGCTTTTCCTATATTATTTTTTGAAATAAATATATCTGTTCCAAAGCTTTTTTCGTCTGGCACAACAAATCCAAAGTTTTGACTTTTTTGAAATGTTCCAACTACTGTGTCTTTTTCATGTTTTATTATTTTTTTGATTTTTCCTTCTGCTCTTTTATCTTTGCTTTTTTCTTCTTTTATTTCAATGAGTACTTTGTCTCCATTTAATGCATTTAATGAATCTTCTTTTGATATATAAATTTCTTCTTCTTGGTTTTCTATTTTTACAAATCCAAATCCTTTTTGATTTTTTTTGTATGTTCCTTCTACAAAGTTTTCTCCGATTAATCTATATCTATTTTTCTTGTTTTTTACTATTTTATAGTTTTCTTCTAAATCTTTTAGTGTTTGTATAAATTGATTGTATTCTTTTTTTGGTACTCCTAATAGTATTGATATTTCTTTTGCTTTCATTGGAGTATAGTTTTCATCTTTCATGAATCCTAATATAATTTCTTCTTTATTCATTTCCGTTCCTTTCAAATAATTGATCTTGTTTAACATTATTATTATAGCATTTTATGGGTCTTTCTACAACAAAATTTTAAAAAGAATGTAGTTTGTCAATAAAATCATATATTGACATCTTACATTCTTTTTTATTTTTATTGAATATTAAATGGTGAATCTGTGCTTCCATTTCCTGAAATTATTTGAACATTAGAATTTAGAGTTATTACTGGGCGGAAAGCATTAACATCAGAATACTCAGCACCATTAGTGTTGTATAAGCTAGATGCACGAACATCCCCAGAATGCACACGGCTAATATTGAAACGAGCCCCACCAGAAGGATAATCGATACAACGAGATGACATCCAATATGTTGAATAATTACTTCCATTATTTATAAATAATTCATAATATTTACTATTTTTAAAATCACTTGTTGTCATAGTCTTACACCAGTATGTATATTTTACTTCTAATGAAGTTGCTTGTGGTTTTGTTGTTTGATTTATTAATTCTTTTTGTTCACTCTCATTTAATTCCGTTCCAACTATTCCATTTACATTTTGTCCTTTTTCTTTTAATAATATACTTGGATAATATTTATTTGTTGGTGTAAATTGTTTTCCATAGTTAGCAGTAATATTAGTATAATTTGTTTCAATCATTTTTTCCATTATATCTTCTATTTTTAAATTTTGCACTTTACTTGCTAATTTTGAATTATTATATAGTACATTGCAAGTATCATCTAATAACTTTACTGCATTATTATATCCATTATAACTTGAAAGTTCTATTTTTGAAGTTGTTGGTAATTCACTTATTAATCTTACTTGTCCATCTTCCATATCAAGTACTCTCCAATTTAAGCTTTCTTGTGTTAGTGTTGATGTTGTATTTGCATCTGAACCTGAATAAGTACTTAATTCTTGTAAAATTGCATCTGTACTCGCTGTGTCAGGAGTATATTTCACGTAGTCACCTATTTTTATTGTTCCATCATTGACTTTATCCACTAGTTTTTCTGCTGTTTTATCATCATTTTCTAAATATTTATTAATCTCGTCTTCATATTCATTTAGAGTTTTTCCTTGCTCCTCTTCTGCTTTTTGTGTTGCATTCTGAGCCTCTTTTGCATTTTTAAATAACCCTTGATTTGTTAATGCTGCTATTGATATTCCTGCCAATATCAACAATATAATTATTGTTATAACTAAGGCTATAAGTGTTATCCCTCTTTGACTTTTGTATTTCTTCATAAAAATCTCCCTTTCTATCTCTTGTTTATTGCGAGTTTTATCGTATCTTAATTTTATCAAAGCTATAAATGTTTTTCAACACTTTTAGTTATATTTCTATTTTTTTCTCAAAAAAAATAGAAAGAATCTTTTACAACTCTTTCTACTAAAACTAATTTTACATTAAATATAATATTCCTAAAACTATTGTTAAAATTCCAAAAACTATTGAAGAAATAATCATCATTCTTTTTTGTTTTCCTTCCTTAGTTCTACCTTTGTTTTTCTCATAAAAATTATTAGTTGATGAACCTGTTATTGTTTGTGATAATCCAGCATCATCTTTTGTTTGTATCAATGCTAATATTATAACAACTAATGCTACTACAAAATATATCACAGTTAATATTGTTCTTACTATATTCATTTATAATTCCTCCCTGTGGTTTCAAATCTATTACTTGGCTATTTTACCATATATATTTTGAAAATGCAAGTACACCACTCTTATATTCTCAAAAAAATACAAAAATCAGTTACAATTTAGTGAAAAAAAAGAAAAAGATG
>FR901909.1:0-8871 GCA_000438255.1 Clostridium sp. CAG:389 | reverse complement strand
CTCCAAGTGGTAATATATCAATATTTAAAGTCAAAGACCCAATGGTAGACCCCAGATATGTTTTTGACTAAAAATATTGATATATTACCACTTGGAGCAACTTTTTCTTTTTTTCATTGAACTGTAACAAAAATCAATGCCAAAATTATATTTTTAATCAACACATTACTCAAAAATTTAAAATTTGTAATCCTTATTCCTGCATTATTCAACTCATCATATTTATCAACAATTCTATCAATTTCTTTTTGATCAGAAATTTTCATTTCTTGCATATACTCTTTTGCCAAAAATCTAGCCTTAATCATAGCATCATTTTCCAAATATGTTCTTACAGCATAATACACAAAACCCAATAACATTAAAATTGACAAAAACAATATCTTACATGGCAATATTTTAAAAATTGCTAACACACAAGCAACCGCAAAATAAATCAAATAAACATTTGAAAACACAAAATTAAACCATAATAATTTCTTACTTTGAATTGAATGTAAACATTCATGTGCTATTGTCTGAATTCTTGTATAACTATTTTTCAAATTTGCAATAAATATTTTATTACTTGTTACCAAATACAATGTAGCATTTGAATTTTGATCTTCTTCAATCTTAACATTTTTATTATTTAATTTTTTTAAATACCATTTACACATTTCAATGTTCTCAGGATATTTTTGCGTTAATTCATCTAATTCTTTATCTTCACCTATCTGTTTTAATTCATTTATATTCACATCAAACATAAATCTTAAAACTATATATATTAATATCATAATTATTAGTAAAACTATAAATTCCATAACTTACTCCTTTTCTTTTACTAATAATGTTACTATAAAATCCAATTATTTAAATCATTAAATTATTTCAAAACATCCATAACTGCATCACCAATTATTTTATTAACATCAGCCAAAACAATATTAAACTTAGTCTCAGCCTCAAAAAATTTAACAGCATCAGAATCCTCATACAATTTCATATATAATTCTTGCATTTTTTTAGTCTTTTCTTCATCATTTTTACCAGTTTGCATCACAGTAACTTGTGCATCATATCTAGCAGCCTCAAATTCTTCTATTTTTTTCTTCAAATCTGGATTTAAACTCAAAGATTCTTTTGCCATCTTATAATTTACATATTCTTCTGATTGTTTTAATTCTTGTGCTAATCTGTTTGCTGTATCATATATATTCATCTTTATTACTCCTTTCGTCAGTGTTAATATAAACACCAAGGCATAATAAAACTTTAAAATTTTATTATGCCATATAGTTTTTAAACATTATTTGTAGTATCTACACCTGTTTCAGTAGCTGGTCCCTCAATAACAATTTTTGCATTTGTTGGACAAATATTAATCCACGTATTTCCATCATTAACCTTTATCTCATTACCTTGCAAATCTTGATATTTTGTTTGAGCATTTCTAGACTCTTTAATACATTTTATTTTTATAGCCTTTCCATTAGTTATATAATAACCATTAAATGTTCCAATATTTTTAAGGCCTTGTCTACCTTTATTCTCGCTATCTTCCAAAGTATAGTTATCACACATTGTAATTATAATATTTTTAGTTGTTATACTATTTCCTGTATCCCAATCTGTTTGTGCTTTATTTCTCGCATATCTTTTATAAACTTGATTTTGTTCATCATAAACATATTTTACAGTTTGAAGTGATGAATGTGGTATTGTAACACTTAATGCACCTTGTCCATCATCTAAATTAACATCATCTGTAACATACTTTAAAACACTTTTCTTTGTTGATGTTGTTTTATATCCTTTTGATTTTGCTGCTTTTAACAAAGCATCTGTACTTGTAACAGCATTATGTGGAGCTGATTTGTCCTTAACTCTCCAAAATGTTGATGTACTTTCTGTTATTCCATTTATATTATTAATATTATATTGTTTTATATCACTTTCAGCCAATGGACTCCATCCATAATGTGCATATATAGCATCATTTTCCATAACATAATCTAAGAAATAATGTCTTGAACTTCTAACAGGTCCAATTTTATCAACTGTAACACCTTTAAATAATGCCATTAAACGGGTTTCTCCACCTTCAACAATTGCCTCATAAACTAAATATGCTTTATTTAATCCAGCTTGTGGCCATGCTTGATTATGATTATCAATCATTACTGCTATTGATCTATCATTTCCTTTAAATATCTGAACTTCTTTCTTTTTTACTTCTGCTGTTAATACATTATCCTCAGTTTGATCATCTGAAACTTCTTGTGTTGCGTTTTTCTTATCTCTCGTTATTTTATATGCTAAAATTCCACCCGCTACTAATATCAAAATAACTAGTATTGCTATCAAAATTCTTACACTTTTTTTACTCATTTAATAACTCCTTTCTAATCTCTTGTAATTTTAAGTTCATTTAGAATTTTTTCTTCTTTTGGTCTCATTATTTTTTTATCTTCTTCTTCAATATGGTCATATCCCATTAAATGATAGAAGCCATGTACTAGCATATAACTTAATTCTCTTTCAAAACTATGTCCATATTCTTCTGCTTGTTCTCTAACTTTATCAATTGAAATTATTATATCGCCTAAAACATCTTCATATAAAAAGTCTTTGTTTTTAATTTTTTCATCTAATTCGTCTTTTTCAAACATTGGAAATGACAACACATCTGTTGCTCTGTCTATTTTTCTATATTTTTTATTTATTTTTCTTATTTCCTCTGGTGTTGTAAATGTTATTGTAATTATTAATTTTGAATCTAATAACCCTTCTTCTTCAAAACACTTATCTAGAACTTTTTTTACAATTGCTTCCCAATCGTCATGTCCTTCTTCAACATTTAAATATGTAATTTCGTACATTATGCTACCACCCTATCCTCTTTATTAATTATTCCTGTATATTTTCCTTCTGATTTATATGAATTTTTTAATTCTCTAATTACTCCATAATCAACTAATTTTCTTCTGTAATATGTGATTATTTTTGAATAATCAACTTTTGAATTTTCTATTTTCTTTATATCATTTTTTATAAATAATACTTCTTTTTGTTTCATATATTCAACAAAATCAACATCTTTTAATTTTGATATTTTTTTGTACTTGTCCCAATATTTCTTATAATTTTCTCTTTCTTTTATATCTTCCCAATATACTTTTGTTGATAATAAACGTACATTATAATCTTCTATTAAATTTATTAACATAGCATATGCTTTTTCTCTTTTTGCAGCCATTTTTGTATCTTGTACTAAAACTCTTGCATCTTTTAATAGTTTTTCATAACATTGTTCAGCAACTATTAATGGTATACTATGTGTAAATAGTTTTCTACTAATTCCTAGTAAAATCATATTTTTTTCTATGTTGTCTTTTGTATCTAATTTTCCAACTGTATAGCTTTCAAATTTTTCATAGTCATCAACAATATCTTTAAATTCATCTTTTGAATTTATTTGCATTTTTAGTGGTAATATATTTTTGATATATTCTTCTAATGTATAGAAGATTTTTACATATATCCATTCTTTTGATGAATCATATATATTTGTTGTGTCTGCTAATTTAATTGAATAGTTCTTTAATATTGCTTTATACAATGTGTCCATTTTATTTACATAGAATTTATTGTATTTCTCTTGGATTTTTTCTTTTGTATTTAAGTTAACACTTTCTTTATCTAATTCTAATAAATATTTTTGTTTTCTATATTTATAATCCATATATTCTTTTTCTTTTAAACTTGTAACTTCATAATATCTTGAAAGCGCATCTCTTTCAAATTCACTTGCTGTGTTATTTTTTACTTTTTTATAAATTGAATCCATTACATATTTATCTAGTGCTTCTAGATAAACTGTATATGCATCATCATATTTTTTTTCTAATTCATCTGTATTATAATTTTCTGTATCTTTTTTATAGTTTTCAAATGATTTTATTAAATTATTTCTTTTCATTGAAATTAACATTCCATTAATTCCAATTTTTGTTGGTATTAGTATTTTTGTTAATGTACTTGTGATTTTACTAAAAAAATTTGTATTTGTTCCAGTTATTCTTAAACTTCTCTCTTCCATTTTGTTCTTCCTTTCCATTATAAATTAACTTTTTAATTTATAACTTAAAAAACTATTTTTTCATTTGTCCCTATATCTTCAAGCACCTCATACGTTACATAGACTTCTACTCCGTCTTCTTTTTCATATGTATTTATAATTTTATTGACTATCTTCTCTTTGTTCTCAATTTCATTGTTCAATTCAGCCTGTAATTGTTCTATCCCTAAGTTTTTTGCTTCTTCTATTTCATAATTTTTTTGTTCTTCTTTTACTTCTTTATTTGTTGTTTTTATTAAAGAAATAGGTAAATAAAAATCAGAAAATATCTTAAATTTATTCTCCATCACTATTGTATCATAAATTTCAAATTTTGAAAGCCTTTTTGATAAATTTATTTCAAAATTGTTTATTTTTATTTTGTATTTATTCTCAATTTTTCCTGTTTCTGTTCTTTCCGTAGAATTATATGGAATTTTTTTACTTTTTGTATGCCATACTTTTGCTTGAATTTCACCTTTTGCATGTACATATCTTATTCCCGTATATTTTCCTTCCATCCATCCATTTATCAAAGTAGTACCTACATTTACAGTGTCTCCAACTTTTACAGCGATAGTTCCATTTTGTGCACTAATTTTTGTTATAATACCTTGTTTATCAGAAACAATGTTACAATAATCTTCATCATCTATTATATCTGGTTTTGCTGTTGCTTTAACTACTTTTACTATTGCATTTGTGCCTTTTAGTTCTATTCCCATCCAAGCAATATCATCTCTTTTTAGTCTAACCTTATTTATAATATCTTTTGTATTTATTTTTGATTTCATTGTGCCAATTGTAAGACCACTATCTATTACATCTTGATATAAATTTTCCATAGTATCTTTGTCTTCTTCAACTATTTGTATATTCCATATAAAATTTGATGAAATAGCTAAAATAATTATTATTGCTATTAAAAACGCAAAAAATAACTTTCTTTTCTTATATCTATTAAACAAAAATGGCAACCCTTTTTTCTTTGTTATTCTCATTTTGCATTTTGTCTTTTTTGCAATTTTAGCTACTCTTTTCAATTCTTTTATTCCAACATTTAATTCTAATTTTACATTTTTATCTCTTTTTAAGTTCCATATTGCTATTTTATTATTTCTACATATATTTATAAATCGTTCTATATAATAGCCTTCTATTGATATTCTTATGTATCCAATTATATAATTAAATATTATTTTAATAAACATATTTTAATCAAAATTCCTCTCTATATCAATACTTTCAACTTTTCCATTTACTTTTATATCATCATTTGTCATGTTCTCTAATTTAAGTTCAAAACCATTTATATTAACAATTCCAAGTGATGTATTTATTCTGATATAATAATCTTCATATTCTAAAATTCCTTTAAAATTCTCTATTATCATCTCATTAAAACCTGTTATTATTATTTTAGGTGTATCTGTGTAAACTTCTTGTGGCATTTCTAATAATCTATCAATCTTGGAAAATCTCTCTTGCTTTTTTTTCATAATTTCACCCTTTCGCATTACACTTTATATATATGTATTTTAATATAGATGATTTTATGTCTTAAAAATTCGAAAATGAGAGACGTTGAACCATCATTTCAACATCTCTCATTCCTTAATTTTTATTCATTTATAATTTTATCAATTGATTCTTCTCTCATTTCCTTAATAATTTTACAACTATTATCAAGTTTAGCTTGTTCCTCATCAGTCAATTCAAGATTTAATAATTCACGAACACCATTACCATTTATAATAGCAGGAACACCAATATAAATATCATCTTGTCCATATTCACCATCTTTTAAATAAGTTGAAACTGTTAAAATAGAATTATCATTATCAATTACAGATTTAACAATTTTACTTAGAGCCATACCTATTCCATAATATGTTGCTTTCTTTTTATTAATAATTTCATATGCTGCATTTACAACATCTTGATGAATTTTCTCTAAGTCTTCCATAGGATGATTTCCATCTTTCATAATATCTTTCATTTTTTTACAACCCACATATGCATGATTCCATGGAACAAACGAAGAATCACCATGTTCTCCCATTATATATGCATGTATGTTTTTGCTTGATACTTTCAAATAATCTGACATTATATATCGCAATCTTGCTGTATCTAAAACTGTTCCTGAACCAAATACTTGATTTTTTGGAAGTCCTGATACTTTTGCAACAACATATGCCATTAAATCAACAGGATTACTTGCAACAATTATAACTCCATTAAATCCACTTGCCATTATATTTTGTGTGATTTGTTTCATTATTTTTGTATTTGTTTCTGCTAATTCCAATCTTGTTTGTCCTGGTTTTTGTGCAATTCCTGCTGTGATTACAACAACTTGTGCATCTTTACATTCATCATAGTCTCCGGCTTTTATAATCATTTTTTGTGGTGCAAATGGTAACCCATGTGATAAATCCATTTGTTCTCCTATTGTCTTATCTTTATCTATATCTACTAATACAAGTTCACTTACGCCTCCTCTATTAAGCATTGTATATGCCATACTCATTCCTACAAATCCTGTTCCTACTAAAACTACTTTTCCTTTTTTCATATTATATCATCCTTTCTATTAGTTTTATTTAAGAATGTATTTAGGATATTTTTCGTTAACATTCTTTTTTCTAAAAATTCCTATAATATTATATATCTATTTTATGTATTTTTAAACAGATTATCAAAAAAAAATTTACTTTTTGTTTTTTTTATGATATAATTCGAAAAAATAAACCAAGTAAGGAGTGTTATAAAATGTCTAGTTCAGATAATACAACTGCTTTGGCTGAAAATAAAGTGTTAATTTTGTATATTTTAGGTCAATTGCCTAATGGTATTTTAGAAGACGGCTTATACAAACTTATATCTTCTATAAATGATGTTAATTACTTTTATTTTAAAGAAGTTCTAACAGATTTATTGGATTCCAAATTAGTTGGCATATTCACAAAAGATGAAGAAGAAGAATCTGTACTAAAAATAACAAGTGAAGGAAAAAATGCACTTTCTCTTACATTAGATGTATTACCAGGAATATTAAAATTAAAAGCCGATAATGTTTTTAAAGAACAATTTTCTTCAATAGCTGATGCTACATCTATTACAGCTGAATTTATTCCTAGAAGTGAAAACGATTATACTATTAAGTGTAGAATTATAGAAAAAAATGAAACAATATTTGAAGTTAGAACATTTGCAGGTTCTCGTGAAAGAGCTAAAAAAATAGTTGATAATTGGAACAAAAATGCTTCTAAAATATACCCTAAAATGCTAGATATATTATTAGAAGATGAAAACTAAAAAAGAGAAGAATTAGGTGTTGCACCTTTTTCTCTCTTTTTTCTTAATTTATTTTTTTCTTCTTAATATCCATCCTTCTTCACATTTAATTGGTAACTTCATAAGAACTTTTTGTCCTTTAACCCCAGGGCTAACACTATCAATTTCTTCACCAGTTTCATCATCCCATAATTTTGTAATTTCAAATGTTTCTGGTTCTAGTCTATTTGGAATTATTATCTCCATTATATCCCCTACTGCAAGTTTATTTTTTATTTCAATAACTGATTTTTCTTCTTGGTATTCTAGTATTTTTCCGCCAAATTCATATTTATCATTATATTGTCTACCACTTAAATCTTGAATATTTTTATTATTTCTATCATTAAAATAAAATGTAGTAAATTCTCTTGTTTTTACTTTTTCTATTTCTTTCATATATTTTGTATAATCATAATTTTCTGGATCTTTCATATAATCATCAATTGCATTTCTATAAACATTAATTACACTAGCTATATAATATTCTGTTTTTAATCTTCCTTCTATTTTCAAACTATCAACACCCATGTCTATTATTTCAGGAAGTTCTTTAATTAAACATAAATCTCTTGATGAAAAAATGCTTGTTCCATTTTCGCTTTCTTCTATTGGATAAAATTGTCCTGGATTATTTTTTTCTTCCGCATATAAATTATATGACCATCTACAACTTTGTGCACAATCACCTAAATTTGCACTTCTTCCACACATAAAATCACTTAAAAAACATCTTCCTGAAAATGCAAAACATATTGAACCATGTCCAAACATTTCAACTTCCAAATCTTTTGGCTTGTTTTCCATTATGTATCTCAATTGTTCTTTGTTAATTTCTCTTGCCATTATTACTCTTTCAGCACCATTTTTATACCAGAAGTTTGCATCTCGTAAACTTACTATATTTGCTTGTGTACTCACATGTATTGGTACATTTGGAGCATATTGTTTTAATGTTTCTATTACTCCTCCATCTGCTGCAATTATTGCATCTGGTTTTACTTTATTTAATATTTTTGCCATTTCTATTATTTCTTCATATTTATCATCCCATGCAAATATATTTAATGTTACATGTACTCTTTTTCCAATGCTGTGTGCATATTCAATTGTTTTTATTAAATCATTATTGTCCATGTCTGCTCTTGTTCTTAGTGATAATGATGATGTTCCACAATATACTGCATCTGCTCCATATTTAAATGCTGTTTTTGCTTTTTCAAATGAACCCGCTGGTGCTAGTAATTCTATTTTTTTCATTTTATTTCTGTCCTCCAATAAATTTTTTAATATTTTATCACATTTTTCTCATTTATTCTACATAAATTACAAAAATTCAAAAAAAACACGGTTACAATTCAATAAGAATCTTTTTTATAGTATCACTACCTATATGTTTTTAAAACTTGAACCGTTTGATTGGAATTCAA
>FR901908.1 GCA_000438255.1 Clostridium sp. CAG:389 | reverse complement strand
TACTGGTTATGAAAAATAACGAATACCAGTACGAATAGCATTATTTTTCATAATTACTTTTCCATGTTCCTTTAATTTAAATTTAAAATTTTTTGTATATTTAGCAAGACTTGAAAATTCTAATAAACTTGAATGAAAAGCTATTGATTGTTGATCAGAAAAATTCAAATCATCTATACTTAAATAATATGTACTATTATATAAATACAAAATAGAATGTTTGTATAACCCATTTATGTTCATATTTTTAGCATTGTGAATATAATTGCAAAAGTCACAAAAGTCTTCAAAACAATTAAATTCATAAATTAACGATGATGCATTAAATGTTTTATTTTTTTTGGCTAAGCCAATAATCTTTTTAGAAGTATTCTTTTTATTTAGTTCTTTTTCCAAATATTTAGTAATTGTAAATGTAAAAATATCATCATTTTCAATAATAGCATCTATTAACAATTTATGACCGGTTGTATCAAAGTTTAGTTCTTTTTCTGCTCTGTTTAAAATTTCTAAGAATAATTTTTGAGATTCAGTAGTTGTTAAAAGAAGTTGATTTATGTTAATTTCTTTATCTTTAAAATCAGTTTTTTTTAATATTATTTGTATTTTATTTTCTGTTAACTTTTCTATTTTCATTAAAATCCCTCCATCACTTATAATATTATTATACTACTAATGGTATTATATGAAAAGACACAAAATTTGGTAATAAGATGTGTCCCTTAATCCCGCCAAAAAGGGATTTTAAGGAACGTCCCTAAATCCCTCGAAAATTTTATGAAATTACTTGAAAAAAAAGCAAAATCAAGATATAATATCAAATATATAAAAAAGGTGTATCCGTAAGGACAAAAGAAAAAATGGAGGTAAAAAATGGCTACAAGAGAAAAAAATATATGGATATTGTTAGTATTTTTACTAGCAGGATTAGTAGTAGGGGGACTATTAGGAAGATTAGCATCAAGTGTATCATGGCTTTGGTGGTTATCATATGAGCAAGAATTTGGATTACAAACACCATTAGTGTTAGATTTAAATGTATTAAAATTAACATTTGGATTAATGTTCAAAATAAATATTGCAAGTATAATAGGAATGGTATTATCTATATTTATATATAAGAAAATCTAAAAAAGTGGGACAAATAAAAACGAAAGGAAGTTTTGATTTGTCATTAAAAATAAAAGAATTACCAGAAACAGAAAGACCATATGAAAAATTAGAATTATATGGAGAAAAAAATTTATCAAATGCAGAATTGTTAGCAATAATAATAAAATCAGGAACCAAAGAAGAGACATCTGTGCAGATAGCACAAAGAATTTTAAATCTTAATTATGACCCACAAATGGGTGAATTGAATTTTTTAAAAGATATTACATTAGAAGAACTTATGCAAATTAACGGTATTGGCAGAGTTAAAGCAATACAACTGAAAGCAGTTTGTGAGTTAGCTATTAGAATGTCAAAACCATCTAATTATAAAAGGGTAAGGATAAGAAGTACAGAAGATTTAGCAAAATTAGTAATGGAAGAATTAAAATTAGAAAAAAAGGAATATATAAAACTATTTTTGTTAAACAATAAAAATGAAATATTAAAAAAATTAAATGTGGCTAGTGGTGGTACAAATTTTGTAAATATTAATATGAAGGAAATTATAGGTGAAGCACTGAAAATACAAGCACCTAAAATGATTTTGGTACATAATCATCCAACAGGTGATCCAACACCAAGCAAAATTGATATAAAGTTTACAGATAAATTGTATAATGCAGCAAAGATGTTTGATATTGAACTTATGGACCATATAGTTATAGGGAATAATAATTTTAAAAGTGTTTTCGTTGAAACTCAAAAAATGGTAGAGAGAGCAATATGCAAACAATAAAATTTTAAAAGTTAACATAAATAAAACATATTAATATGGTCAAAAAGGCATAAACCTATTGGCAGTTTAAGAAAGGATTGAAGATTATGAAATTTTTTACATTTGGTTCAAAGGATATTGGAATAGACTTAGGAACAGCAAATATTCTAGTAACACTTAAAGGAAGAGGAATTATTTTAAAAGAGCCTTCTGTTGTTGCAATAGATAGAAGAACAGGAAATATAATGGCAACTGGTAATGAAGCAAAAGAAATGTTAGGTAGAACACCAGAACAAATAAAAGCTGTTAGACCATTAAAAGATGGAGTTATTGCAGATTTTACGGCAACACAATTAATGCTAAAAAACATAATACAAAAAGTTGAAAAAAGATATAATGTAGGAAGACCAAGAGTTGTTGTTGGTGTACCATCAGGAATAACAGAGGTAGAAGAAAGAGCTGTTGAAGAATCAGTTATTCAAGCAGGGGCAAAAGAGGTATATTTAATAGAAGAACCAATGGCGGCAGCAATTGGGGCATCTTTGGATGTTGCAGAACCAAGTGGAAGTATAATAGTAGACATTGGAGGCGGAACAACAGAAGTTGCAGTTATTTCATTAGGTGGAATTGTTGTAAGTCATTCTTTAAGAGTTGCTGGTGATGAGCTTGATGAAGATATAGTTAATTATGTAAAAAGAGAAATGAATTTGGCAATAGGTGAAACAACAGCTGAACAAATAAAAATGCAATTAGGATGTGCAATGCCATTAATGACTGAAATGTCAATGGAAGTAAGAGGAAGAGATTTAACAGATGGACTTCCAAGAAATGAAAAAATTACTTCTACACAAGTTGAAGAAGCAATAAAAGAATCAATTTCAAAAATTGTAGATATTGTAAAAAGTACATTAGAAAAAACACCACCTGAACTTTCATCAGATATTATGGAAAAAGGTATTGTACTTGCAGGGGGAGGCGCTTTAATAAAAAATCTAGATAAATTATTAAGTATAGAAACTGGAATGCCAGTTTATATAGCAGAGGAACCACTTGATTGTGTTGTTAGAGGTACAGGAAAAACACTAGAAGATTTAGAAAGACTAAAATCAGTTCTTGTAAATTCAAGAAAAAGAAGATAAAAATAAAATGTAGAATTTCGAAAGGAGACAAGCTATGTATAAAAATAAAAAAGGCGGATTATTAGGAATTGTTATTACAATAGTAGTTTTAATATTAATAGTTATATTTTCTAATAGAGAAGCTAATACATCATTTTTTGAAAATGTAGCAAATAAATTAGTTATGCCTATACAAAATGGATTAACATATCTAAAAAATAGAGTCAGTGGAAATTCTACATTTTTTACTGATATTAGTAATTTAAAATCAGAAAATCAAGATTTGAAAGAAAAAAATAGTCAATTAGAACAGTCTTTAAGAGAACTTGAAAATATAAAAACAGAAAATGAAACATTAAAAGAATAT
This sequence comes from Clostridium sp. CAG:389, assembly GCA_000438255.1. Lineage (GTDB taxonomy): Bacteria > Bacillota > Clostridia > TANB77 > CAG-508 > CAG-269. The sequence goes on along the minus strand of FR901908.1, from coordinate 4,766 downwards.
TTGGGATTAACAGAAAAATACGGAGAATATAAAACAGTTCCTGGATATGTTATTGATAAAGAGATAAGTAATTATTCTAAAACAATAATTATAAATATAGGAAAAAATGATGGAATAGAAGTAAATATGACAGTAATAGCAGATGAAGGACTTGTAGGACATGTTGTTTCTGTTACAGATAATACAGCAAAAGTTCAAACAATAGTAGATACATCTAGTTCTATTAGTTGTCTGATGAGTACAAATAAAGATAGTATTATTTGTAAAGGTACATTAAGTAGTAATTCTGAACTAAAAGCAATGTATATTCCAACAGATGCTAATCTTGTACAAGGAGATAGTGTTGATACATCTGGATTAGGTGGAATATATCCAAAGGGAATACATGTAGGAAGTATTAAAAAAATAGTATCTACTAAAAATATTACAGATAGATATGCATTAGTAGAAACAGCTGTTGACTTTGATAAATTAAATACTGTATTAGTAGTAAAAAAGAATTAGACAAGAGGTGGATTTGTTGAAAAAAACATTTATAAATTTAGCACTAATTTTAATAGGATTTGTATTATATTTTTTACAAGCTAATTTTTTTAGTTGGTTTACTATTAATGGAATAAAACCAAATTTATTTGTAATTTATATATTGTTCATAGGATTATTTGGAAATAGAAGTATGGGAATTATTTATGGTGCATTATGGGGGATATTTCTAGATTTATTATATGGAACAAATGTAGGCATAAATTTGGCAGGACTAGTATTAATTGGATTATTAGCAATATTGTTTAATAAAAATTTTTCAAAAGATAGTAGAATTACAATTATGTTTATGGTATTTGGGACAACTATAATTTTTGAAGTATTGGTATATTTTATAAAATATGTATTATATTCTACAAATATAGAAGTTTTAAACTTTATAGAAATTTTGATAGTAGAAGTTATTTACAATATTTTAATAACTATAATAATATATCCACTAATTCAAAAATTTGGGTATTATATTGAAAATACATATAAAGGTAATAAAATTTTGACAAGATATTTTTAAAATTCGGAATTAGGGAGGAAGTGAAAAATTGGCGAGAGGAATTAATAAAAAAAGTATTAATTTTAGGTATAATATTGCAACTATTTTTACATATTTAATCGGAATAATTTTGATTGTCCAATTATTCAACCTTCAAATTGTTCATGGTGCAAAATATAGAGAAGAATCAAATACAAGATTGACAAGAGAAAGTGTGTTAGAAGCTGATAGAGGAGAAATTTTAGATAGGTCTGGGAATGTGTTAGTGTCTTCAAGTCAAAAATTTAATTTGGAATTATATAAAAGTAAAATAGATACAGACACATTAAATGAATCAATATTGAAGATTATACAAGTTTTAGAAAAATATGATGTTAGTTATACAGATTCTTTTCCAATAAATATTAATCCTTTTGGATACACAATTTCTGATACAAGCTTATCAAATTGGAAAAAAAATAATAATATAGATTCTGATGCAACTGCTGAGGAGGCTTTTTATAAATTCAAAGATAAATATAAAATTAAAAATGAAGATATAACAGAAGTTAGAAAAATAATTGCAATTAGATATGCAATAGTAAAAGAAGGATATAGTAGTACAAAAGCACTAACAATAGCAAAAGACATACCAAGAGAAGCAATTGCAGAATTTTCTGAAAAAGGAGATGATTTCCCAGGAATAAATATTGCAGTTCAACCTGTTAGACAATATAAAGAGGGAACGTTGGCATCACACATTTTAGGGTATGCTTCAAAAATAAGTGATACTGAATATCAACAAAAAAAGGATACATATAATCAAAATGACATAATCGGAAAAACAGGAATAGAGTATCTTCTTGAAGAATATTTAAAAGGAAAAGATGGAATTAAACAAATTGATATGGCTGTTGATGGAACTATAACAGCAGAAGTTGTTGAAAAAGAGGCAGTTTCTGGTTCCAATGTTGTTCTTACAATTGATTCAAAATTGCAAAAAATAGCAGAAGAAGCTTTGAAAGATAATATTGAAAAAATAAAAAGTGGAGGATTTGGAAAGGCTTATGAGGCAAAAGGTGGCTCATGTGTTGTTATGAATGTTAAAACAGGTGAAGTACTTGCAATGGCAAGTTACCCTGATTATAATCCACAATCTTTTGCAAATGGGATAAGTAGTGAAGAATGGAAAAGTTATAGTGAGAATAAATCATACCCATTGCTAAATAAAGCAATACAAAGTGCTTATGAACCAGGTTCTATATTTAAAATGGTTACAGCCATTGCTGGATTGGAATCAGGAAATATTACTTTGACAGAAAGAATTAACGATACAGGTCAATATATAAAATATGGAGAAAAGAGAAATTGTTGGTATTATACAGATTATCACACAGGACATGGACCACTTAATGTTATTGGGGCAATTGAAAAATCATGTAACTATTTCTTCTATGAAACAGCAGATAGAATGGGAATAGATACATTGGATAAATATGCTAGTTATTTTGGATTGGGAAAAAAGACAGGAATAGAATTGCCAAGTGAAGTTTCCGGAACATTAGCAAGCAAGGAATATGTTAAGTCAATAAATAGTTCTTGGAATCCAGGTGATACGATAAATGCAGCAATAGGACAAGGGTATAATAGATTTACACCATTACAAATGACTAAATATATAAGTATGATTGCGAATGGTGGAAATAATGTTGATGTTAGTATAATTAAAACAATTCAAAATTCTGATGGAACAGAAGTGTCAAAAGAGGAAATTAATAAATTTGTAAATGAAAAATTAGGACTTACAGAAGAAAATAATGAAAATATAAATTTGAATAAAGATTATATAAATGCAGTAAAAGAGGGAATGAAATCTGTTACAAGCGGAGAGTCTGGAACAGCATATGTAAGATTTAAAGATTTTAATATAAAGGTTGGTGGAAAAACTGGTTCTGCTGAGGCTGGTAAAGATTCAAATGGTAAAGATATTGTAAATGCATGGTTTGCAGCGTTTGCTCCATATGAGGATCCCGAAATTGCGGTTGTTGTTATGGTTGAAAACGGTGGTCATGGTAATTATACGGCTGAGGCTGTTAGAAATATTATGGCTGAGTATTTTGGAATGAATACTCAAAATGTAACAGAGAGTGTTCAAGCTGAGGCATATACAGAGAGTATAAGATAAGTATGTTCGTTTAAGTGTTGTGTTTATGTATATAGAAAGGATGTAAAAATGGGAAATTGTGTAAGTATTAATTTGAGAAAAAATGAAATTGTAATTAAAATTGCAGAAGATGCTGAACAAAAAAAGATTATATCAGAATTAACAAAGAAATTATCTGATTTAAAAAAGTTGTATAAAGAAGACAAAACACCAATAAAGATTGTTGGAAAAGTCTTGAAAAATAAAGAAATAGATGAAATACAAGAATTAATAAAAGAAAAAATAGATGTTGATATTGATTTTGATATGCCAAAAAGTTTGGGATTATCAAGTATAACTAGAACTTTTAAACAAGAAGTAGCAATTTCTGAAACAAAATTTCATAGAGGGTCTTTAAGGTCTGGCCAAAGGCTTGAAACAGAAGGAAGCATTGTTATTATAGGTGATGTTAATTCTGGGGCAGAAGTAATAGCATCTGATAATATTGTTGTATTAGGAAATTTGAGAGGATTAGCACATGCAGGAGCAAAGGGAAATAAAAATGCTATTATTGCTGCCGGAAAATTAGATGCAGTTCAATTAAGAATCTCAAATATAGTAAAAGAAATAGACAGAGATGAAGAACCTGTTCATAGACAGGCATATGTATTTGTTGAGGATGATAAAATTATAATTGAATAATATTATGAAAATAATAAAAGAAATAATATGATATAAAGCATTTCATCTTTTACGTTTTGTTCATATAATAAGAACAAAACTGCTAAGATAATTAAATCATCAGAATATAGTTTTATACCAAATATTTCAAAAATTGGGGAATCTTTTTCAGTATTGTTGTCCAAAGAGGGTAAAGCTCTTTGGACATTTTTTGTTTTTGATTCTTTTTCTGGAATTTGCTCAAAAGTGTTATCATTACTTTCTTTTTTTTGAATATTTACATAATTTTTTGGGACGTTATAATATCTGTAATAAGGATTATGATATGGATAACCGAAATATGGAAAATTAAACATTATTATTATTCTCCTTGTTGTTATCTTTCATTATTTCTGCAATTTTGGAAACATTTAGTAAATTCATATATTGGTCTATTTTACCTTTTTTTTCATCTCTTAAATAAGGTTTTAGTGAATTTAATAAATTTGCTCTTGGGTCATTTTTTGAGTTTTTCATTTTTCCAAATGCAGAAGAAAGCTTCATGATTGTATCCATATCAAGATTACTAAAATCAAAATTATTATTTGTGTTTGAAGAGTTATTGTTAGATTCGTTACAATTTTGTTGATTAGAATCAAATGAAGAGTTTTGTGTATTATTTTGATTTTGAGAATTATTTTGATTTGATAACATTTTTGAGAAATTTTGCATCATTTCAGGGGAAATCTGAGAAATTGCATCAGAAAGATTACCATTATCCACCATATTTTTGATATTTTTCATAGTATTTTCATCAATATTCATGTTATTCATTGTATCACCTCTAATATAATATATTAAAATTAATCTTATATATGTAATAATATATTATTAAATTATAATATGAAAATTAATAAAAAGTGTGTTACTAAATAATAGTTTTAATAAATT